>CAMBOD010000121.1 GCA_945868985.1 Prosthecobacter debontii
GGCTCGCGCCGAAGGACGGGGGGACGGCGTTGCGGTTGAGTTCGCCGCGCGGCGAGGAAAGCTGGCCGCGCTTTTCGCCGAATGGCCGCGAGATTGCGTTCACGGGAAACTACGAGGGCAATGAGGACATTTACGTGATGCCCGTCTCCGGAGGAGAGCCACGGCGTGTGACTTTTCACGGAGCGTCGGACCGCATGGTGGGCTGGTGGCCGGACAGGAAGAGCATCATCTTCGCATCGAAGCGGGAGAGTTTCACCGACCGAGTCGGGCAGTTTTTTAAAATCAACGCGCAGGGCGGCGTGGCGGAGCGGCTGGCGATTCCCTACGGCGAGTTCGGCGCGATTTCGCCGGACGGGAAGACGTTTGCCTACGTGATGACGAATACCGACGGCGCATCGTGGAAGCGCTATCGCGGCGGGCTCGCGCCGGATGTGTGGCTCTTTCACCTCGACACGGGCGCGGCGGAAAACGTGACGAACAACGACGCGTGCGATTCGCAGCCGATGTGGGCCGGCGACACGAAGCTCTATTTCCTGAGCGACCGCGACGAGCGGAAGCGCGCGAACCTCTGGTGCTACGACACCGCCGCGAAGTCGCTTCGGCAGGTGACTCATTTCACCGAATACGATGTGCGCAACCCGAGCATCGGGCCGAAGGAAATCGTGTTTGAAAACGGCGGACGCCTCGTGCTGCTCGACATCGCGACGGAGCAGACGCGCGAGGTGAAGGTGGACGTCATCACGGACAAGGCGACGCTGCGTCCGCGCGCGGAAAATGCGGGCGGCTTGATCAAGAACGGCGCGATTTCGCCGAGCGGGAAGCGGGTGCTCTTCGAAGCGCGCAGCGACATTTTCTCCGTGCCTGCCGAGAACGGCATCGTGCGCAATCTCACCGAAACACCCGGCATCGCCGAGCGCTATCCCGCATGGTCGCCGGATGGAAAATGGATCGCGTATTTTTCAGACCGCAGCGGCGAGTATGAACTGACGCTCCGTCCCGCCGACGGCAAGGGCGAGGAGAAGCAGGTCACGACGCTCGGCCCCGGCTGGCGCTACCAACCCCATTGGTCGCCGGACAGCCGCAAGCTCGTGTTCATAGACAGCGCGATGAAAATCTGGCTGCACGATCTCGACACGCAGCAGACCGAGCAAATTGACAGGCAACTGTGGATGTATCACGGCCAGCTCGATGCTTTCAAAGTGAACTGGAGCAGCGACAGCCGCTGGCTCGCCTACGCAGGCGACACGGACAGCCAGCTCAACGCCATCGTGATTTACGATGTGAAGGCGCGCAAAAGGCATCAGGTGACGAGCGCGTATTACGACGACGACGATCCGGTGTTCGACCCGGCGGGGAATTATCTTTTTTACCGCAGCAAACGGAATTTCAACGCGCTCTATAGCGACTTCGACAACACGTGGGCCTACGTGAATAGCCACGCGCTCGTCTGCGTGCCGCTGCGCAAGGACATCGCGTCGCCGCTCGCGCCGAGGAATGACGAGGAGCCGTTCAAAAAGGACGAGCCGAAGAAGGAGGAAAAGAAGGACGACAAACCGAAGTCGAACGAGCCGGAGAAAAAACCGGAAGACTCGAAGAAAGGCGACAAGCCAGCCGAGGCGTCCATCAAACCCGCCGAGCCGAAGCCCGCCGACAAAAAGCCGGAGGACAAAAAAGGCGACGCCGAAAAAACCGCCGACGTTCCGCATCCGAAAGAAGTGAAGATCGATCTCGATGGCTTCGAGGGGCGCGCCGTCGTCCTGCCCGTCGGCAGCGGGCGGCTGGATCAAATCAGCGCGCTGCCCGGCAAGGTCGTATTCCGCTGGCCGCCGCGCACCGGCGCATCCGGCGGCAACGCGCCGCTTAGCTACTACGACATCGAAGCGCGCGCCGAGAAGGCGATGCTCGACAGCGCAGGCAGCTACGAGATTTCCGCCGATGGAAAAAAGATGCTCGTCGCACGCGGCGACCAGTGGTTCGTCGCCAACGCCGCCGAGGGCGCGAAGACGGACAAGGCGCTGAGCACATCGCTCGAACTCACCGTGGACCCGGTTGTCGAGTGGCGGCAGATGTTCAACGACGCATGGCGCATTGAGCGCGACTTTTTCTACGACCCGCATCTCCACATCGTCGCATGGCAGCAGATGCGCGAGCGCTACGGCAAAATGCTCGCCGGTTGCGCCACACGCCACGACGTGAACTACATTCTCGGTGAACTGCTCGGCGAATTAAACAGCTCGCACACCTACCGCAGCGGCGGCGAACTCGAACAGGGCGCGCACCGCAGCGTCGGCTACCTCGGTTGCGACTTCGCGCTGGAGCAGGGCGCGTTTCGCATCAAGCATATCCTCGATGTCGCGCCGTGGGATACGAACGTGCGCGCCCCGCTCCGCACGCCTGGCCTCGCGGTGAAGGAAGGCGAATGGCTGCTCGCAGTGAATGGCCGTAAACTCGATCCCACGCAGGAGCCTTACGCCGCATTCCAAGGTCTCGCGGACAAGGCGGTGATGCTCACAATTAACGACAAGGCCGCACTCGACGGCGCTCGCGACATCCTCGTGCAAACCATCGGCAGTGAAAGCGCACTCCGGCACAGCGCATGGATCGAAAACAACCGCCGCATTGTGGACGAAGCCACGCAGGGACGCGCGGGTTACATCTACGTCCGAAGCACGGCGATTGACGGACAGACCGAACTTTACCGCCAGTGGCGCGCGCAGGCGCACAAGGACGCGCTCGTCATTGACGAACGCTGGAACAGCGGCGGCCAGATTCCCGACCGGTTCATCGAGCTACTCAACCGCCCCGTCACGAATCATTGGGGCGTGCGCGACGGCAGGGATTGGACGACACCATTCGTCCCCACCACGCAGGCAAAAGTGATGCTCGCTAACCGCTGGAGCGGCTCAGGCGGCGACTGTTTTCCGTGGCTCTTCCAGCAGAAAAAACTCGGCCCCGTCATCGGCACACGCACTTGGGGCGGACTTATCGGCATGACCGGCTGCCCGAAACTCGTGGACGGCGGCAGCGTCACCGTCCCTACATTCAGCATCTACGACAACTCCGGCAAATGGATCATTGAGGGCCACGGAGTGGAACCCGACATCACCGTCATGGACGATCCCGCCGTGCTTGCCAAAGGCACCGACCCGCAACTCCAACGCGCCATCTCCGAAATCAAAACGATGCTGGAGAAAAATCCGTCCGTCCGTCCGTCCAAACCCAACTACACCGACCGCACGCGCTGAAAATTATCTGAATGAAATCAGGACGGGCACCGTCAATCCTACCCAATCGCAATGAAAGTTTCGCTCCTCATCGCTGCAATCCTCGTCACAACCACCTTTGCCGATGACCGCCTCCGCGATGCACAGGCGGAATTGAAGAGTCAGGGATTTTTCTACGGAGAGGCGGACGGGAAGGATGGAACCGAGAGTTCTGCCGCGATCCGCCGCTTCCAAATCCGCAACGGCCTGCAAGTCACCGGCAAACTCACCGACGAAACGCTCGCCGCGCTCGGTCTCGGCAAAAATACGGAGGCAAAGCCGGAGCCCGCTCCGCAAAAGCCGCAGCCCGCGCAGGTGAACCCGCCACCTGCTGCCGCGCCTTCACCAACAAAAATCCCGCGCGTCACACCGGCCCCCGACCCTGATGCACCGCGCACAAAACCCCATCTTCCGCCCGAGGATCCAAGCATCGTCCCTCCACCGCGCCCTCTGCCTCCGGCGACGAATGACGACTACGGCGCTCTCTATCGCGGCACGCCCTACGCCACAGCACCGCGCGAAGTGCAGCTCGATGTTTTACGCAAAGCGCAAATCCAACTCGGCAGACGCGGCTTTTACAAAGCACCGCCCGATGGACACCCCGGCCCCGCCACCAGCGAGGCGATCTCGCTCTACCAAATTCAGCGCCGACTCCCCCGCACCGGACTCCTCGATCTCCAGACACTCAGCACGCTCGGCCTCCTCCCCGGTCGCAGCCCCGACGCACCGCCGCTCAAACCGTTTTACGATCCCGCCCGCCGCCACGACCGCAGCGTGGACTACGATTCGATGCGCCGACTCTAGCTCGTTTGCTACTTCGCAAACTCCACGCTCTTCATCTCCGCCCATACGTAGCCCAGGAAAATCTCGCCCTCGGCGCGCAGCAGGAGTCTGTCTTTGTCGTCGGAGACCCACACGGTCAGTTTCTTGAGCCGCTTGCTCGGTGTGAGTGTGTGATTCTTTTCCACGCTGCTCAGTTTCACGTCGCAACGGATCGTATCCCACTCGTGTCCAGCCACGCACAATTTCTCGCGTCCGGTCACTTTCACCGCGAGGTGGTTGCCCGAGTTCCCCGCACACACGCAGAGCCGCGCGCTGTCGCCGTTGCGCAGCGGCAGGCTGTGGAAAAAGAGGAGCGCGCTTTGCGGGTCGTGCGCTCTCGGCAGAAGCAGCTTTTTCGGCTTCGGCGGCTTCGGGTCCGGCGGCGATATTTTTTTGAGGCACGTGACGCCTTTGCGGGTGAAGTCGAGTTTCGTGGTGACGCACTTTTTTCCGTAGTCCTCCACCATCACGAGTTGGATCGGGGAAAGGGACGCGGTGCATGTGGAAACGAGCGTCCCGTCCATACCGTAGAGCACGCGCGCAAGGCCGACGCTCCCGCCTTTCACCTCCAGTTTGGACACGCCGGATTTCGCGCTGGAAAACTTCACCTGCGCCTCCGCCGCCTTCACTCCGCTCCATCCGATTTCGTAGTTCGCAGTTTGCGCTCGGGGCTTCGGAAATTTCCCGCGTCGCACGCTCAGCTCATCGCGCCAGTCGGCCCTCAGCGAGCCGGTGAATGCAACAAGCACAAGCAGCGTGAGCCATTTCATGGCCGGACAAACGGCGCGATGGTCTCGATGCTTTGCAAAGGCAGCCAGCCACGTGTGCCGCTCGGCAAATCGCAGTAGCTCCATTCGCCGAGCGAGGAAATCACACGCACGCGACTGCCCGCAGGGAGCGCCTCCGCGAGCTTCGCGGAACTTGCCGGCTCCGAGTGCGACTCCACGCGCTCCGTGACGACAATAGCCAGCTTCGCCTGCTCGCGCTGCCACCACATCGCACCGGCTCCGTAGCCCGCGCCGAGCATCAGCAGCAAAGCGCCGCCGACCACTCCGCCCGCACCGCTCCGACGCCACAGCGCGACTCCGCCCCAGAAAATCCCAATCCACGCCAGACCGATGGACAGCCACGGTGCGACCGATGATGGAACGACGCTGAGCATCCGCGCAGCCAATGATAGTTCCAGCACGCGCGAACCCGCCTTTTGCCGGACGAATCGTAAATTCGACGCCGCCTCGCCATGACCCGGCGAAAGTGCGAGCGCCCGCTCATACGCCAGCACTGCGCGTCCGCTTTCCCCAAGGCGAAAACTGGCGTTGCCGAGATTGTAGAATTCAATCGCCCGCGCATCCTGTCGCAACGCGGCTTCGTAGCTCTTTTTAGCACCCGAAAAATCGCCGGACGCGTAGGCTTTGTTCGCGCTCTCAAACGCATCGTTCGCACGCACATTGAGAGCGAACGCGAGCAGCAGTGCGGCGATACGGAGCAGGTTCATCGCGCAGCCCTCCCGCATTCCGCCAGCGTGTCCAGAACCTTGTCGCGCTCGATGCTCTTCAGCGCATCACCACCGCGTCCCCCAGCATAGACCAGTTCCGCGCGGGCGGCGAAAATCTCGCGCACTCCCGGCGTGTTGTGCCTTGCGAGCACGGCAGCTTCATCCACGCACGCGAGCGGCTGGTTGCTCGCGAGCGCCACTTCGATTTGCAGAACGCGTGCAGCCGCAGCGAAAAGCTCCGCGCGATCCTGCGTAGCACGCGCCTTCGCAAACAGCGCCGCCCTTTCGCGACGCAGAGCGGCAATCGCAGCCGCGCGCGGATCGGATTTTCGCGCACGCCAAGCAAACAGCAGCGCAAACACCGGCAGCGGTGCAAACATCACGCCAAACCACACGAACGGCGACATCGCCACCGGCGCGCCCCACATACCGGGCGCTGGCAGATTGCCGATGATGTCCTCCGGCGCGGCGGTCTTCGGCGCGTCCGCGACCGCAGGCTGCCCGGGCGTTGCTGGCGCAGTGAAATTTCCCTCCACCACGAGCGGCGTCGCATCGCTCTTGAGCGTCACGTATTTCGCCTCATCGGGATCGAAAAAGACGAACGTAAAAACCGGTGTTTCACTTTTCTTTTCCTCCGGCACCACGGCGATTTCAAATGTCTTCGTGCCGGTGAGTCCGAGCGTGTCGTTGGGGGAAAACTTGTCCGTCGCCGGATAAGTGCGCCAGCCCTCCGGTTCCGCGAGCGCTGGTGTGGTGATGCGATCAAAGTTCCCCTGTCCACTGATGGTCACGGTCATCGTCACGGGATCGCCCGCTTTCACTTTATCGGGCCGCCCGGTCGCAGTGAGTTTGAATTTCCCCACCGCACCAGCGAAGTCCTTTGGGCGTCCATTCACCGGCAGCGGCTTTACTTCCAACTCCACCGCAGGCGCACTGACGACGACTTCCTGACCCGGTCCAAAAGTGCCGCCGAAAGGCGAGTAGCGCATATTCTGCTGCTTGGAATACACAAAGCGCATCTCCGCCGGCCCGAGCGAAAATTTTCCCGCCTTCGTCGGCGTGGCCACCGTGCGCAGCAGCAATCGCGCATATTTTTTCCCCGCAAGCTCCACCTCGCTCTGCCCGCCTTCGACGACACGGCGCGTGGTAAATCCATCGCCCTCCAGCGTCGGTGCCTGCTGCGCGTTCCAGCGCGCA
>CAMBOD010000122.1 GCA_945868985.1 Prosthecobacter debontii
GTGGTCGCTTGGGAGCCTCCGACGAGCTTGGACGCATTGAACGAACTTCACGCTCTCTTTCCCGGCAATCTATATCTTCACCTCGGCGTCAAGACACCAGTTGAGAAAGGGGTTGGCAGAGGCTTGATGCATTCCAAGGTTTTCCTCTCCTCCAGCGGCAATCAGCGCTGGTTGTGGACTGGAAGTCACAACCTTACGGCTTCGGCTGCCTTGGGCGTGAACTGTGAGGCAGCGGTGGTTTTGGAAGGAACGGCCAATGAACAGCCGTTTAAGGATGCACTGGCCCATCTAAGCCGAATCAAATCAGAAGCGATCGTATTCGATCCGAGGAATCCGCCACCTCCTCAAGGCGGCGAGCAAACCTTAATAATTCACGCAGAATGCGACGTGGGGCTGAACCCTTGTCCGTGGTTTGTTCATCTCCGTGCACCGACGACTGACTACGATAAGGCCCTGCGCCCCCCCGGTGCAGTCTGGCTCTACCTCTATGCGCCGGGTGCGCTCCAGCCAGGAAGGCCTCGGCCTCCAGCAAAGGCAGCCTTTTCCGGAAGGCTGACTGCTCTAAATTTCACCCAGTATCACCCACGGGACACTGGCATTCCAGCAGCTTGGAGCGAAGCCGACTACGTGATCGAGCAAACCGCTGGCGTCTTTCACTTGTCCGAGCCAACACCGCACACGAATACCCCAACACAGGGTGTCTTTCGGGTGGAGCAACAGGAAGATCCGGCCACCGTCTGGCTCACCGAAAGCCCATCACCAAAATGGGAACGCGTTGTCGGTGAAGAAAGAACGGAAAGCATCGAGCCGGAGTTCCGCAAATTCTTCACACCGCAGTCACTAAAGGGTAACAACCTCGTTCGTCGCGAATATCGCGATATGAAACCCGTCTATCGCGTCCCTCGTAAAGAGGTCGGCGACCTGGATGCGCCGGCCTTAATAGAACGTGCGTCTCTCCCCGAAGATACCCAGGTCCATTTCGAAGAACTCAAAAAGACGGAAGACAAGTTCGTGTTCATCTACAGAGCCAGATACCACGCATAGCAACGATGTCCCTCAACGAATCCATCATCGAAGACGCAGCTTTCGAATAGTTCGAGGAGCTGGTCTATGCGGTCGGGCACGGGCCGCACCTCGCACCCGGTGAACCGGCGGGCGGGGCGGGATTCGTTTGGTGAGGTGGTTCTGGTGGGGCGCAAGGTGCTGCGGAATGCGTCCTTCATCGGGTTGACTCCCTCGCTTCAGCCGGCCGGTCGGGCTTCGCCCAATGCTCTGCGTTCTCCATCTCGGTCGTTCCGCTTGGCTCCCTTGGTTGCAGCAAGGACAAGCGCCGCAAGCTGGCGAACCGGTTCAAGGTCAAGGACGCCAAAGCCCCGTTCCGCATCGTGATCGTGCGCGACATGTGGCTGACCGGCTTCGACGCGCCCTGCCTGCACACCATATATGCCGACAAGCTGATGCAGGGCCACGGACGTATGCAGGCCATAGCCCGCTTGAACCGCGCCTTTGCGGATGTGCGTTTTCGAGCGGCAGGGGAGTGATTAGCGTTTCCTTTATTTTATGTATTTAAAGCATTTTAGCTTGGCGTCGGCGGTATCACGTTCTCTAAATACTGCATTCGCAAACCGTCTTATCCTCTAAGAATATGCAAATCTACCTGATTCAAAACGGACACCAAATCGGCCCGTTCACCATGGAGCAAGTGCGTGCGATGCTTGCGGCGCAATCAATCACGCTGAATGATCAAGGCTGGCACGAGGGACTGACTGACTGGCAGCCATTGAATACGTTTCTCCCATCTCCACCAAAGCCGACTGCACCTTTTGCTGCCTATACTCCCGCAAGACCAGTTCAGACGCATGTGAAAAAGCCGACTGCTACTTTTCCTGCCTATGCTCCCGCAAGACCCGTTCATGTGAATGTGAATCAAGGCCCGAGAGTTGTCACCCGAGGACACACAGCGGCGGGGAGCGGCAATTCGTCACCTATAGCCCAGAATATGCCATCATTTATAGCCGCTCTTTTGATGTGCATCGCGTTTTTTCTGCCTTGGGCGAGCTTTGGGCCTATCGGAATTTCAGCAAGCACAATGGCCAGCATTGGAGGTAGAGCATCGGTTCTCTGGGCTATTTTGATTATGGCTGTAATCAGTGTCATCACCCACTTCGTTAATCCCAAAAAGGTTTTGAATGTCGTCACCGGCATTATCCCCTTGGTGATTCTCACGGTTATTGCGTTCAATAAGGGTGAAGATTTTTTTAAGGGTCTGGGTGTGGGTGTTTTGCTCACCTTGGGATGTGGCATTACTTTGATCGTCGCGCCAGTGAAGTCGCTGCAAAGCGCCTGATCATGAATCAATGCCCCGCCCGCAATAGCCTCTTCTAAAAATATGAAAACAGTCCTCCTGCTACTCGCGATCACTGCCCTAAACGTTCATGCTCGAATTGGCGAAACCCTAGCCCAAGTCGAAACCCGATTTGGCAAATCGGTAAGGACAGTCCTAGAAGATGCAGTTGAGCCTGCTTATTTGTTCAGGACAGAAGCGTGGGAGATTACCTGCGTTTTTCGTCAAGACCGCTGCGTTTACGAGTGTTATCAACAACGCATTCAGACGAGTAATGATACAGGCATTGATCGTGCGACTGCTGAAAAAATGCTAAAATCCTTTAGCGATGGAAAGCTTTGGACAGTAGGCAAACCTACGACCGAGGTAATTAAAGTTGATGGCAAAGCACCCGGCAGGTGGAAACTTGGTGAAATGGAAGCGATCTACGCACGCGAAGCAGATGGTGCTCACGGGCAATTCCTATGTATTTACACTCCATTGTATCTCACTTCTAAGGCATTCAAAACTTTCGGGGGTAAAGATATGGGGCTTTCTTGCTTCTTTTTTCTTCCGCCCGAATTTAAGCCCAAAAAGCCCGATCCATTGAAGGGACTTTGAGTTGTGTTGTCGCCGCTGGATTTGCACTATTGGTCCGCCGTTTACTTATTCCCCCACTTTCTCGGGCAACGTTGGAAAGCCGTGGAAAGTGGCGGCTGTGTTTGAACTTCTGTTTGAACTTTGGCCGTTTACAGCCTCGTTTTAACGTAAAGCCCTCTTGTTGAAGGAGGGAGCGGGTAGAGGGAATCGAACCCTCGTATGCAGTATGGGAAACTGCCGTTCTACCATTGAACTACACCCGCATTTTGCGGCGTGGCATTACTGCCACGAAACGATGTCATCCGGCGGTTGAGGGGAACTCGTTTTTCGGAAGAGGCCTTCATAGCCTTTTCCGCCACGTTTCCCATCTTTAGCCATTGAAAATGCAGCGGCTGAGACACGGATGGAATTAATGCCAGTGAGATCTGTGTAAAAATCCTTCATGTCAATAAGATCGTCGCCGTCTGTTTCGAGGACGATGCAGTATTGGGTTCCCCAAGGGTCGAGAAGCTGGCCGGCTTTCGCGGCAAACTCGGTTCCATCCATGAAGCCATCTCGAGGAAATTTCGTATCGGTCGCCTTCGGCTGTTCAAAATATTTCTGTTTGCGGGGGTTTAGCACATGGGAAGCATTTTCCCCTTTATCAATCGCCCTCAGAACGTCGAACAGTGCGTTGTTATCCACTTTGCATTTTCCGGCCGGCATATCGCCGAATGATGAATAATTACTGGCGGCGGCGGCTGCTGCCGCGACGACAGGCGGGTTTTTGCCGTATTCGATCGCGTAGTTTTTGCAGGAGTTGACGATATCTTTGACCACTGTTGATGCCTTGGTGCGACGGGCGCTTTCTTTCGCGGCGGCTATGGCTGGAAATAGCAGGGCCATGAGGATGGCAATGATGGCGATGACCGTAATAAGCTCGATGAGCGTAAATGCTTGCAGCGGGCGGAGTCGTGTTTTCATGGTGCGTGAGGTTGTGATGCAAGTTACCGAGGGGTGGCTTGCTGACAACTTAAAATCCCGTTCGATTTGAAAAGAAGATTGGGCTTGCGCGTGTGGGGTCGGCGGGTAGTGTCCACGCCTCTTTTCCAAACGTATATGTCTCAACACAGCAGTCTCAAAGGTGCCAGCACCATCGCCGCAAAACGCAACGTCTTGAAACGCTTCGAGCGTGTCGAGGTTCTGAAGAAACGCGGTCAGTGGAGGACTGGCGACAAGGTTCTCGGGCTCCGCAAGACGAAGCCGGACGCCTAGTCTCAGTAGCCAGTTATTTTCAAAAATTATCCGGGGTGCTTTGCGTGCCCCGGCTTTTTTTGTGGGTGCCTTTCAGCAAAAAAGAAAACCGCCGGGAACGTGGTGACGCACCCGGCGGTTGATGAGTTTTCAATGTGCGGGGTCTATTTTCCGTAGAGGCACTGTGCGAGGTAGCCGCTGAGTGCAGTGAGGCGATTCGCTTTGCGGAACTGCTCGATCTTTTTGCGGTCAACCTTGAGGGCGCGATCCCACAGCCACATGAGGTTGTTGGAACTGACTTCGAGGATGTCGCAGATGTTTTTCGGATCGTCCACGCGTGGTGCTTTCACGTCGAAGCAAACCGGGCCCGCATATTTCGCATCTTGTAAAACGACGAGGAGCGCGAGGTCTTTCAGCGGTTCGGTGTAGCCGAATGGAAGGTCCTGATCGTAGCGTTGTCCGTCCTGTGCGTTGAGGTGGATGTGGAAAAGCTTGCCGGCTTCGAGACAGAGTTCGATGTCCCAAATGTAGTCGAGGCCTGCGATGCGCGAGTGTGCAGTTTCGGGGTTCAGACCGAAGAGCGGTTGGATTTCTTTGTCGAGACGGCTGATGAGGTATAGCACCTCGCCGACGTTCGCCATATACATATTGGCGCGGGGTTCGTTGGGTTTGGGCTCGATGGCGAATTTGATTTTCGTGCCGTAATTTTTCTTCGCGTAGTGGCCGACGGCGTTGAAGCCATCCACGAGGCGCTTGAATGCATCGCGTCCGTTTTTCGCGAGCACGAAGTCGAAGCCTTCACGGCCATTCCAGAAAACCATCGTCTTCGCACCGAGCACGATCGTGGTGTCCACGGCCTTGAGTGCGTTTGCCATGCCGAGTTTACGAACTGCGGGATCATTGGAGGTCATCGCGCCGTCCTTGAAAACGGGCGCTGCGAAAAACGAAGGCGTATACATCGCGCACTTGAGGCCGAGTTTGCGCGCCAGTTTTGCAGCGGCAGGTGCCATCTCTGCGGTGATTTCCACATCGTGTGCCTCGTAGTAGGTCATGCCCGCTTCGGCGAGCATCGGCAGACGGTCGAGCATTGGAATGGGGTCGCGTGTTGGGCCGCCGAAGGGATCGTTGCCGGGGCCGATGTTCCAGACGCCTGCGCCGAGGCCGTTCATGCCGACTTTATTTTTGAGTTCGTATCGAGACATAGTGTTTGTGTGTTTGGTTGTGAAAGGGCGCGGACGATGGGTGAAACACGCCACTTTGTCATTCCAGAAAATCACATGCCTTTTGCAAAGCACCGAGTCCCCCTTGCATCCATCGGCGCTTCCGCTCAGAACGCTTCCCCATGCAACGCCGAGTCCAGCCTGAACTCCTCGACACGCTGCCCGCTTGCGATCCCGCCGCGATGCGCAGTCGTCGCGAATTGCGTCTCATCAACGCCATCATGGGAAACCACCGCTGGCTCACGCGCGAAGTGCGCCGCTGTATGCAGCCCGGTTGGCGAGTGCTCGAACTCGGTGCAGGCGACGGTGCGCTTGGCGCGCAGCTCATCGCTGACGGCGTTTGCGAGTCACAACAACTCACAGGCATTGATCTCGCTCCACGTCCGTCCGCGTGGCCCAGCGAAGCCACATGGATAAAAGGTGACGTGCTCGCAGCCACGTGGCCGGATGCTGAGATCGTCGTCGCGAATTTATTTCTCCACCATTTCGAGCCCGCCGCCCTCGCTCAGCTTGGTGCGCGGCTTCCGGCGAAATGCCGCGTCTTCATTGCCTGTGAGCCCGCCCGGCGACGACGACATCTTTTTCAAGGCGCGTTGCTTTCTGCGCTTGCACTACTGAGTCATGTCACACGGCACGATATGCGGATCAGCATTCGTGCAGGTTTCCTCGGCGATGAATTGCCTCACGCACTCGGACTCGATGGATGGAAATGTAAAACGTCCACGACGTTTCTGGGCGCTTATCGAATGATTGCACAACAGCTATGAACCGCCCGCTCACCATCGCAGGTGGCGGCCTTGCGGGGCTGTCGCTGGGCATTGCTCTGCGATTGCGCGGCGTGCAAGTGCGACTCATTGAGGCCGCCAGCTATCCGCGTCATCGTGTGTGTGGAGAATTCATCTCCGGCATCACCGAAACAGAACTCGACGCTCTCGGCATCCGCGACCTTTTCACCAACGCAAAACGGCACACCACCACCTCGTGGTTTGATGGCGAGCGTCCGATGTTATCGCGCGCGCTGCCCGAACCTGCCTACGGACTGAGCCGCTATTTTCTCGATGCCGCGCTTGCTGAAAGATTCACCAAGCTCGGCGGCGAACTGCATTGTGGAAAGCGATTCGAAGGCGATGGCGAAGGCGTTGCGTGGGCGGCGGGCCGCATGAAAACGGAATCCGAATGGATCGGACTCAAGGCGCATTTCGACAACCTCGCGCTGGATGCGGATTTGGAAATCCATCTCAACAACGGCGGCTACATCGGCCTGACTCGCGTGGAAAATGATCGCGTGAATGTTTGCGGGCTTTTCCGTAAGCGCGGTGACATGAGCGGAGGGAACGCACTCATCGCGGCGACACGCGACGCGGGCCTCGCGCGTCTCGCAGAGCGACTGAGAG
>CAMBOD010000123.1 GCA_945868985.1 Prosthecobacter debontii
TTTACCGCTTGCGGTGTAAGGCGCGTGCGGACTCAGGCCGAAACCACCAAGCCAGTCGGGGCGCTGATCAAAAAATCCGAGTGTTCCCGCAATCGTCTCCTCGCCAGCGAGGCGATGACGGACATCAATCATTTCAAAAAACCACCAAGTGCGGATGGGCGGCGGCGGCATATCCGGGAGCAATTCGGGGAAGGATTCGATGTTCGCCACCGTCGTCGTGCCCCATTGTTTCAACTCGGAAAAACCTTTGGCGATTGCGGTGCGATAGTCGTTGTTATCCAGACTGCGTTTGAGTGCGTTGATACGGATGATCCATTCCGTGAAAGTGCGCTGTGGATTAATCGCGCGCCGCATCATCGTGTAATCGAGATGGCAATGCGCGTTCACCAGCCCCGGCATCAGCACTTGCTCGCCTAGGTCCGTCGTTTCGCCATCGTATGCTGCGCGGATTTCATCGAAACCACCGACAGCCGCTATCCGATTTCCGACAATTGCGACTGCGCCATCCTCGATGGGCGCACCGGTGTTTGTGATGACGGTGCGAGCCCGGAGAATCATCCTTCTTTTGGCTCCCCCTTCACCACTTTCCTAGCGCCTGCCACAAGAATATTGCAGGCTTCGTGGCAAAGAAGCGGCCATTCATTTTGACCGCGCACGGTAAATTTCTCAGCAGGCAGTGAGTTCACCGGCAATTCCTCCGAGATGCGCCAGAGAATTATTTTCAAACATCCGCCATCGCATCGGCACGAGTCAGCGATGAGTGACTGCGCTTGTTCGTCGGTGAGTTTTTGAGTCACGCGATACATCCCCGTCTGTCGTGCGAGCGTATCGCGCAAATTTACGGGAGTTAGTTCGCCGCGTTCGCGTGCGAGCTGCACGCCGATCATTGCCGGGTAGAAGGCATCCAGCGCGCTGTGCACTGTCGCAACATCCGGCAACACAAGCCGCCAGCCGTGGCGAAGATTCGGCGCGGTTTTCAGCGCACGGTAGGCACCGGCGTCATCGAGGTTCGCGAGTTGGCGGGCGTCGGCAGTTATTGTGTAAAGACACAGGTCCTCGCGCCCTACATCGTCTATGTGCCGCAGTTCCCAGCCATCGGCTGATTTTGCGATGGTGATTTGCCCGATTTGTCGTCCGCCTTTATCGAGCCAGTCGGCGAGTGCTGCGTTTGTATCCATCATCACGCCGCTGCGGCGTCGAACGCCGCCACCTGATCCAAAATGACCTCCGCAAATCCTTCCTCGGTGCCAATCGAGTTTGCGTAAAAAAGCGTCCGCCCGCGCAGGCGATACGGGTTTTGCGCAAAGACTCCTGCGCCAGTCGCACTCGCAGCACCAGGCGATGTGCTGGCGATGCCGAGTAGAACCGGGATGTCCTCATAGCTGTGCAATCCATCGGCGATGAAGAAAGGCACCACGACCACATTGGGCTGAGTCGAAAGCTCGTCCCATTTAGCAATGAACGGGGCCTCCTCCATATAAGCGGCAATCACCTCGCCAAAAATTCCGAGCGCGCGAATGCGTTCGACTTCGCGTTTCGCCGCCACGGCGGAGTTGTCATTCAGCCCGGTGCCATGCCCGACGATGAAAAGGCTCGTCTCTTTCGGCGACACGCCGGGCGCGACCGCTGCCGCGCGTTTCAAAAGCAAATCCGTCATGCGCTCGTGGCTCCCGACTGGCGCGCAATATTTCACCGTGCGTCCGGCGACATTCGTTTGTGGGCCGTCGAGACCGAGTTCGCGCGGGATCACCGTCTGCGTGAAATATCCCTCGCTGATGAAATTCGGCACCACGTAAATCTCGCGCTTGTTCACGCAGTGTAGCACTTGGCGCAGACTCGGCTCTTCTTTCCAAAATGCGCAGTGCACTTCGCCGAAGGCACCGAGTTGCGCGATGGCGTCCGCATGCCCCCACGTTGGCCCGCTGCTGTCGGGATTCAGTGTGGAGCCGTGGCCCACGATGACGAGTGCGCTGTCCGGTTTAGAAAACATGGAAGCAGATCGCTACGCACAGAGTCGCAAGCTGTCGAACGGTTTTCCTCTCCATGTCGCTTCTGATGTGAGCGCAGCAGGCATCGCCCCTGCTTTAGCCACTGCTTCGAAAGATCCAAATCAGCCCATTTACCTGCCATGAAACGCCCTATCCGCTCTTCCATCGAACCGCTCGAATCCCGCATCGCGCCAGCAATTCTCGTCAACGGCCCCAATCTTCTCGGCACCGGAAATCCGGCCACCGGCGAAATGTCACTGGGCGATAACAGCGTTACACTCGTCAAGGTTCTCGCCGGTCAGGTTATCGTTTGGTATCAGGACGGGAATATCGCCAGCGTGTCTTTTGGTCAGGGTGCAAATTTTCAGATCACGGGTGATGTGCTGGGTGACATCGTGGGCAATCTCGGGCCGGATGGACGGCTGAGCGATTCGGATGGCGATCCCGTCAACGGCGAAGACGGAAATATCCTTCTCCCGAATGATCTCGCCGGATTGAAAACCACACAATTCGCGACACAGAAAGGTGGATTCCGCTATTTGATCACCGGCGGCTCGGCGGCAAATTTGAATATCAACGGGCAAATCGAAGGCATCTATACAGGCGACGGCGTATTTGATGCAGAGTCCGACGCGCTGAACGCAGGGAATGTGGTGAGCAGCATCGGCTTCGATGTGAATCCGCTCACTGCCGGAATACAGAATGAATTCACCTTCACAAAAACGAGCGCGTTGATGAAGGCTGGTGCCGGTTTAAAAAATGCCGTCATCGGGATTGGCAAGGAGCTGGAAATTTTTACAGGAGGAGGAAACCCGAGCGGTGCCGCGCCTGATCCGCTCAAGGCCGGCGCACCCGGCGGCGATATCACCAATATCACGATCAAGAGCGCATTTCTGGATTCCCAGAGCAACGGCAGCACACCGAGCTATTATCTCAAGACCGGCAGCGGCGCTGATGGAAAAACGGGCGGCAAGGGTGGCGACATCGCGACCGTGGTGGAGGAAAGCTCGGTCGGTAATGTTTTTTTCACTGCGGGAAATGGCGGCGCTGGCAGTGGTGGAAAAGGCAGCAATGGCGGCTCGTTGCGCCTGCTCGAAATGCGCAGCGACAGCACGCGCTACGAATTCCACGCCGGCAACGGTGCGCCTGCGGGTGCGGGTGGCAGCCTTATCACGAGCAACTTTACGAATCTCACCACGACGGGCGGCATCATCCGCTCTGCGGATTTCACCGGCGACGGCGTGGATGATTTGCTCATCGTGGACACGGCCACCGGCAAAATGGTGATCATGAAGAACGATGGCACGGGCACGAATTTCACGCCGATTGTTCAGCACGTTGAGAATAACGTAGACGAAATTTTCATTACTCCATCCGGATCGACGCCGTCCGATGTCGCGATCGCCGACATGGATCACGACGGAAAACTCGACATCTACGTCTCCTACAAAAACGACAACAGCGTTGGCATCTTCAACAATCAGGGTGGAGGGAGTTTTTTTAACACAATCGTCGGCACTTACAGCGTGCAGAAATTTAATTACCTCTTCACGCCGTCCTTCATTATTCCTGCGGAATTCGGTGGCAGCAGCGGGCTGGATTATATGCTCGTCGAAGTGCGTCCGGGTAAAACGATTGTGCATCAAGTTGTCTCGATTTTGTCCGTCGACCTCAGCAGTGAAATCTGGGAGGTCCGCGCAGATCTCGGTATCTATCCATCGGAAGCTACAACCATCGCTTACGGAAACGATCCGAGAAACCTCAACGTATTCATTGGCTTCAAGGACGGGCACGTTGGGAGCATCCGCGGTGGTGCATTGCTGCTCTACGATACCGGTCTAGCAGTCCCTGGCGGCGTGGGCCAGCTCGCCTTGGATTTCGGCGAGCAGGTGCTGGCGGCGGTGGGTTCGAGTGGGCGCGACCTGCGTGTTTTTAATGTCAGCGGAACAGATCTGGTAACACTCAACGCCCCTGCTCTACCCGCCACCGGCAAAGCAACGGTCGTGCACTTCACGCACGACGCAGATGCGTCCACGCCGGACGGACTCTCCGTGCTGTTCAGCAGCGGCGGCAGCTCGCGCATTGACCAATTCAGCGTCACCAGTGGTCCTGATCCCCTGAATCCCGCGCTTACGTGGAGCGCACCGCTCAGCCTTGCGTCGCTGAATCCGTTGAAAAATTTTGTGACAGTGAATGCATCGGATGCGTTCCAGGGCTACGCGGCACTCGGTGCCGCGCTGAATCAGGTTTCATTCAGTCTGAATGGTGCGGACTTCGCGGATTTCTCGCTACCTTTCACAGGCAAGCGCGTGTTCCTCTTTGGTGGTGATGGTGGCACAGGCATTGATGTGGGAACCCACGCTGGCAAAGGCGGCGCGGGCGGTAGCATCATCGGCCTGAATGCAATTGCGACCGATGTGAGCTTGACAGCGGGCCAGGGTGGCGACGCGAACAATGGCGGCGGTGGTGCAGGCGGCAGCGTGACGAATCAGGCAACGCTCATCACGCCTTCGGGTCAGCTTGTGGTTCCCAAAGTCGAGGCGGAGACCACGCTCGTTTTAATCGCCGGTAATGGCGGATCTCCGTTGGGAACAGGGGGCAAGACGGCGTCTGGTGGCGCAGGTGGTGGAATCAACGGAATGACTGCCTCGCTAAAAACGGGTGAACTCAGCGTCACTGCGGGCGTGGGCGGAAACGGCAAAGGTGCCGTTGGCGGTGCTGGTGGCAGCGTGAGCGGTGGCACGTTTTTCGACAAAGGCGGCAATCTTATCGTCACGGCTGGTGATGGTGGCGACGCGACCGTTGGTAAATTTGCGGGCGGCGCGCGAGGCAGCATTCTGGGTCTGAAATACACGCTCCTTAGCGATGACGACGCCGAACAAATCGAATCCAATTACTCCGCCGAAATCACCGCAGGAAATGGCGGCGACTCGACGGGAGGTGCGGGCGGCGCAGGCGGCTTTGCACAAAACACCACGATCGTCGTGGATCCGCCGGATCGCTCCTACGAAAACCCGCTGGCAGCACCGCCCAAAACGGATGCCCACGTGGACAGCACATTCCGCTTTTCACTCACAACGGGCGACGGTGGAAACGGCATCGTCGGAGGTAAGGGCGGCGGTTCGACGAATTTGAAGCTGACTGTCGTGCATGACCAGAGCCATGAGCATGGTGGCGTGATTCCTGCCTATGCGGTCGCTGACATTTTCCTCGGCAACGGCGGGAACGGCTCGGCGGGGACCGGAGGAGATGGCGGCACATTCACTGGCGGACGATTCGTAGGCATCTCAAGATTCGATCCCGACGTGCTCGTGGCTCCCCCAAATAATGCAAATTTGACACCGCTACGCGTCACCAGCGGCAGCGGCGGTAACGGCTCAGTTAAAGGTGGCGCAGGTGGCGGTGTTGCGGGCCTCGTTGCGAATAACGCGCGATTCGGCGAACTGGATTCGAGTTCCGATTCCGCTGCTATTTTCATCGGGACCACACTGCTTGAAGGTGCGGAATTCTACGGCGGGAACGGTGGGACGGGCGGGACCGGCGAAGGAGGAAAGGGCGGTGAAATTTCCGGCCTGAGCCTCGGCGTGCAATTCGGACTGCTCTACGCAATCGCAGGTGATGGCGGCGCGGGCGCCAAGGGCGGCGCGGGCGGCGCGGTGAAATCGAGCACGTTAGCGACTGTTTCGAGCGTGTTCGACAACGCGATCGTCGTTGACGCTGGCGATGGTGGTAATGGCATCACGGCAGGCGGTGTCGGCGGCGCTTTGTCGGGACTTACTTTCAATGCTCCCACAGGCAGATTGGATAATATGGGTGTGCAGACGACACTCGGCGAACCCATCGTCCTTTTCGCCGGTAGCGGCGGCACTGCCAGCGGGGCAGCCAGCAAAGGCGGCGCGGGTGGAGATGTGAACGGCATCGCTCTTACGAAAGATATATTCAGTTCCATCAGTGCAATCATCGCTGGCAATGGTGGTGACTCCACCGGCGCGGGCGGCTTTGGCGGCAAGGGTGGAAATGTTTTGAATGTCCGCACGGTAGGCTTCATCGGCAAACCGACCGATGGCGTCACGAAACTTGGTGCGTTCAATGAGTTGGATCATGAGCAGGGACTCTTCGTGGGCCGCGGTGGCGCAGGCACGACTGCGGGTGTGAATGGCAGCGTGACCGGCGTGGTCGCGCGGCAGATCTCTGCGATTGGCGCGGCGGCGAATGCTTCGGGTATTTTTGCCGCTGCCGAAAAAGTGAGCAATGTGAAGGCGGACCTCATCGGCTACGATGTGGATGTCCTCGGCACATTCGACGGCGCGTCAGCCAGCCCCGGCACCGGCAAACCGCTGGATGGCTTCCTCCTCGCGAAGGTGCTCAGCAACGTAACGGGCAACCGGGCCGCGTTCACATTTACGGCATAAAGCCGCGCTTCATTTACGACGACACGGGCGCGGGGAAATGCCCCAGCGGCTGCACTTCGTTGCCGGGCAGAGGCCACACTTTTTCCTGGATGCGCGCTGCGAGCGGCTTCGCATTTGCGTAAGCGTTTGCGAACATTTCCAGCTTTGCGTCGAGATTGTCTACATAGTGGAGTGCTATCGCTTCGGGCGTCTTCGGCACGATGGGACTGCCGAATTGCAGTTCGCCGTGATGCGAGGCGATGAGATGGAGCAGGTGCAGGCGCACATCTTCGCTCGCCGGATCGAGCGGGAGCCATGTCTTCCACTCGTCGCTCGTTGTCATTTTTCGCCAGAGGTTGTTCACCAGTTCAATGCCGATGGTGATGT
>CAMBOD010000124.1 GCA_945868985.1 Prosthecobacter debontii
GCCCACCCTCTGCCAGACTACGAACGCGACAGCTCCCTGCGGGAGCTGCTGCGCTCAGCTCGCTACGCTCGCCTTCGCTTCGCCGCTCCCGCAGGGGAGTCGGGCTCAACAAAGGCAGAGCAATTTACAGAAAAAAATTTACACCGACAAATTAGCCGCAGCCAGTGACATTCTTAAGACAGACGGACAGTATTATCGGGATTCAGTGGAATTACAGAAAGCTGCGGTAAAACGATTTTTTACGTTTTGTCTTCACCGTGCTCTTGGTGGTTTCATCTGCATCGTCGCGGCTAAGACTTCCCTCCGCGGCGGCTTTGTGTTTTCTCCACGCGCCGTCTTTTTCCAAAACATGAAAAACATCATCCTCGCCTCGATCGTCACGCTCCCGCTTTTTGCCGGTGAGCCTTTTCCCAAGGAAGCCGAATGGCTCAAGGACGTGAAGGTGGCGGAGGGATTTGAGGCGACGCTTTTCTCCGCGCCGCCGCAGTCGAACTACCCGGTCTTCATCGCTGCTTCGGCGGATGGTGCGCTCTTTGTGAGTAGCGACGGCAACGGCTCGCTCGACCGTAAACCAAATCGCGGTCGCATCCTGCGCCTGCGCGATACGGATGGCGACGGGCGCGCGGATGAGGTGAAGGAGTTTGTGAAAGATGTGGATTCGCCGCGCGGTCTCGTGGTGGATGGAAATACGGTCTATTGCGTTCATCCGCCGCATCTCAGTGCGTTCATTGACAAGGACGGCGACGGCATCAGCGACGAGCAGAAGGTGCTGGTGAAAAATATCGCGTTCGCTTTCAAGGACCGTCCCGCCGACCACACGACGAACGGCATGGAACTGGGCATTGACGGCTGGCTTTACATCGCGGGCGGCGACTTTGGTTTCATGGAGGCCGAGGGGACGGACGGGCGGAAATTGCAGCTTCGCGGCGGTGGGATCATTCGCGTGCGACCCGACGGCACGGGCTTGCAACTCTACTCGCGCGGGACTCGCAACATCCTCGAAGCGGCCGTCTCGCCGTTGATGGATATTTTCTCCCGCGACAACACGAACGATGGCGGCGGTTGGGATATTCGTTTTCACCATTTCAGCGGTTTCGAGGATCACGGCTACCCGCGTCTTTATAAAAATTTCGCCGATGAGATCATTAAACCGCTTGCCGACTACGGTGGCGGTTCCGGCTGCGGCGCCTGCTGGATTGACGAGCCCGGCTGGCCCGCTGCGTGGAATAATCTGCCCTACACGAGCGACTGGGGACGCGGCCCGATTTTCCGCCACACGGTGAAGCCGAAGGGCGCGACGTTCGAGGAGACGGAAAAGCCCGCCGAACTCGTGAAGGTCACGCGCTCGACGGACATTGATGTGGACGCGCGCGGCTATGCCTACGTTTCGAGTTGGAAAGGGCCGGCGACTTTCAATTGGGGCGGCCCGGAGCATGGCTACATCGTGCGCGTCGCGCCGAAGGGACACGTCGCGCCGAAGGTGCCGGATTTTATGAAGGCGACGGACGGCGAGTTGGTGAAGCTGCTGGAATCGCCCAGCTATCGCACGCGCTTGGAGGCGCAGAGGACGCTCGTTGCTCGCGGGCTGAAGCAGGATTCCATCGCTAGCATTCAGACCATCGCGAAGAATGCAAAGGCTCCGGCTGCTGCACGCGTTGCCGCGCTCTACACGCTCAAGCAAGGACTCGGCGCGAAGGCGAATGAGACCATTGCCGCGCTCGCGGGCGATTCCACGATGGGCGCGTTCGCTTTGCGCGCACTCACCGACCGCGAGGATCAGGAGGCAAACGTTCCCGCTGCGCCGCTCGTCGCGGCGTTGAAAAGCGAGGACGCGCGCACGCGCAAAGAGGCCGTCATTTCTCTTGCACGCCTGCACGGCCTGACAGGCATCTGGGCTGACAACGAAAACTCCGCCCCGCCAAAAGTGGATGCTACTAATCTCGCCCAGCATGCCACTGCAATCGCCCCGCTGCTCGGCGATAACGACGCCGTGGTCGCACACACTGCGATGCAGGTGATGCGTCAACTCAGTGCGAGCGATGCGTGCTTTGCTATCCTCGATAATGCGCAATCCGCCACGCCGCAGCGCAACGGCGCGCTGATGGCGCTTCGCGGCATCCACGACAAAAGCACCGTAGCCGGACTCGTCGAGCGGCTGAACAAAACGAAGGACATCACGCAGCGTCAGGGACTCATCACCGCGCTGTGCCGTCTGTATTTCATCGAGGGTAAATGGAAGGGCAACTCGTGGGGCACGCGCCCCGATACACGCGGGCCATTTTACCAGCCCGAGGAATGGGCCGAGACGCAAACCATCGCCGATGCGCTCAAGAAAGTTTCCGCAGAGGCGGACGCGCAGGAGACAGCGCTTCTATCGAAGGAGTTCGAGCGCCACCGTATCAAGCTTGGAGACAGTATCGCGAAGATGATCTCGCTCGCCGAGAAGGACGCCGCGCTGTTGCCAAATCTCGTCAAACAACTCGCCCAGACGGAGAGCATTCCAGCCAACGCATTGCCGCTGCTCGTCAAAGCCACCGCCGATGCGAACGACGAAATCTCCACCACCGCCGCGCTCGCGCTGTGCAAAACGGATGACCGTAGTTCAGGCGCTGCCATCCTCGGCACTCTGGCGCGCATCACGGCGAAGAAGCAGGACACCAATAAGCTGCTCAAAGCCTTCTTCGCATCGCGGTTGATCGAAAATCAGCATCAAGCATTTGAGCAAGCGGCGACCGCACTCGATGGTGCAGGCAGCGTCTGGGCCGATGCCGCATTGCTGAATCTCGCCGCACGCAAAGTGGGTTCACCTGAGCCAAAAGCGCAAGCAGCCAAGGCTCTCGACGCCGGTTGGGCCGAGCCAAAGCGCCGTGCGCAAATCATCACCGCCGCCGCTCTTGCCAACGACAAATCGCGCGCTGTGCAAATTGTGACCGCTTTAAACGACGCCGACAAAACAGTGGCCGAAGCCGCCGCCGCCGCAGTAAAAACGCTCAAGCTCGATCCCGCAATCGTCAGTGCCCAGCCGACCGGCCCGCTCATTTCCACGCTGAAAGTGGACGACGTGCTCGCGCAAGTGATGACCACGAAAGGCGACGTCGCGCGCGGCGAGCAGCTTTTCACAGCGCAAGGCTGCGTTGCCTGTCACACTGTGAAAGCCAGCGAGCCGCCGAAGGGACCGTTCCTCGGCAACATCGCCACGACCTACAAACGCCGCGAACTCGCCGAGAGCATCCTGAATCCCGGAAAAACCATCGCACAGGGTTTCGTGACGAACGTCTTCACGATGAAGGACGGCAGCGTGCAGATGGGCTTCGTGACGCAGGAGGCCGAGGACAAAATCGTCATCCGCACCATCGCTGCGCAGGAAATTACCCTCGATCCAAAACTCATCACCAAGCGCGACAAGAGCGACAAGAGCCTCATGCCCGAGGGCCTCGCTGCCTCACTCACCGTGAAAGATTTCGCCAGTCTCCTCGACTACCTCGAAGCCCTCGCTGCGAATAAGTAAGGAAGGAGAGCGGCTGCTGTGCGCGTTATTTTCAAATGGTGGCCGGCGGACAAGCGGGATTGCGCTACGCCGTTTAACTCCGCTATGTGGCTACGATGAACTTCACCGCCAGCAGACTCGCTATCGCGTCGGGCGCGGCCTTTCTCGCACTCGTCCTTGCGGCGATCTTCTTCCGCTCGATGTCGGGCGACTTAAACCACGACGAGCACCAATTCCTCGCGCCCGCTGCGCTGCTCGCCCGCGAGGGGCTCCAGCCGTATGTGGACTACCCGCTCTTCCACCTGCCGAATCTCACACTGGCTTACGCCGCGCTGAATCGCGTGTCGCCCTATATTATCCTCAATGCGCGCCTGCTCTCGCTCGCCTGCACCGGTGCGATGATCGTTATGCTCTTCGTGTGCGCGCACCGTAGTCTGGCTGGGCGCGGGCCGTGGGTGCGCTTCGCGGGCGCGGCTTCGGTGGTGATGTTGCTTGTGTGCGACCCGCTTTTTCTGCGCACCACG
Source organism: Prosthecobacter debontii (assembly GCA_945868985.1). GTDB lineage: Bacteria > Verrucomicrobiota > Verrucomicrobiia > Chthoniobacterales > Chthoniobacteraceae > SXWH01. The sequence continues at coordinate 4,012 of CAMBOD010000124.1, forward strand.
GGCAAGACTTGGAATCACGAAGCGCCCGCGTTTCTCCTCGTCGGCGCGCTGCTCTGCCTTGTGCGCGCGATGTCCACACCCGCTCACTGCTGGATGCTGCTGAGCGGCCTCGCCACCGGGCTTGCCATCGGCTCGCGGCTCACGTTTGCGCCTGTGGTGCTGCCGCTTTTCTGTGCAGCTTTTCTGCTGCCAGTGGAGAAAAGGCGGCGCTTGTTTTACGCGCTCACCTTCGCCGCCGGCGTGATCGCTGCAATGGCACCCTCGCTCTATTTTTTCGTGAAGGATCCGCAGGCTTTTCTTGTCTGTAACCTCGAATTTCCCCGCCTCACCCTGCTCGATCCCACGAACGAACGCGTCCACAAGACGACTGTCTGGTGGCGCAAACTGCGCTACGTCGCGAAGGAAATTCTGCTGCCAGACACCAACGATGGAAAATTCACCGGCAGCTTCGCACTTTTCGCCACCTTTCTCGCCGCGGGCATCGCGCCCGGAATCGCGTGGTTGCGGACGCGAAAAGGATCGGTGGGTGCTGCGCTCGTGCTACTCGTGCTGCCATTCGTGCTCATCGGGGCATGCGCTCCTTCGCGCTACCAAAATCAACATTTTTACGTGCTCGTCCCGTGTTTCGCGTTCGCAGCTGCTTGCGGGATCGGGCACGTGCGCTGGGTTTCCGGAAAAGGCATGGCGATGCTTTGCCTGCCCGTGCTCGTCTCGCTCGTGCTCACGCGCGGCGAGTGGGAGTTTCAGCGTCCCGCCGAGTGGTTGTCTTCCGAATGCACGACGCAGGGCGCGCGCTGCGCCAGCGCGTTGGTGACGGCAAAGTGCTCACGCTTGCACCTACCGTGCCGATCGAGGGCGGTCTGCGCATTTACCCCGAATTCGCCACCGGCCTTTTTGCACTGCGAAACGCCCCGTTTGTAGATCCAGCGCGCCGTGCGCGCCTCCGCGTCGTCGCCCCCGAAGACCTCGACACACGGCTCGCTGCCGATCCGCCCGCCGCGATCTGGACAGGCTTTGAGGATGAGAAATACGAGCAACCGCTTGTTCAATACGCACAACGTCACGGCTACACCCGATCGTATGTGGAAAGGAAGCGGGTGCTCTGGCTGCGACGGCAGTAGCGACCCGCCAGAGTGTCAGCCGACTTTCAAAGTCATGGACACAATATCGCCCGCCGTCTCCCCGAGCGTCGTCGCGCAGATTTTCATGACCCAAAAGGCGAAGGTGATGTGGGGGAGTTTGTTCATGGGTGAAATGTTCGGTGACCTGTTTCGACTAGGAGTGGAAAAAATACCAATCCATGAAGCTGGCGGGGTCTATGAAGACTAGAGCAACGATGACACACCAAGGAATCAGCAGGATGAAAAAACGCCGTAATGAAACGGCTTTGGGGAAAGTGAGTGCGAAGCCGCTTGATGCCACGATCCATGAGACGAAGAAAATCGGGAGAAAGAAGGTTCCGCTGGTGACGAGTAACTCGTGAAAATAAAAATGGAAAGAATGGCGGTCGAACACGGCAGATGAATCTGGCCAAACTCCAGCACTCAATCTGACACAGACAATGAAACTATAAAAAGCGATGAGCCAAAGCAGCGGCAACGCGCCACCGGCATAAACGAACCATGTCTCTATGCGCCGAAATACACGAAACCATCTGCCAGCATCATGCTCTGGGTTAGTGAGCATATCTGCGCTCACAAAAATAACTCACAAGTGGGAGTTTGTTCATTGGGGAAGCGCCTACTCCAGCCGCTTGAGCGTCGGGATGCGGTATTGCATTTGCACCATGCGCTCGATTTTTTCGGACTCGGCGGCGTCGAGGTAGATGGTGCCGGGATCATCGTCGAATTCGATTTTGTGCAGACCTTTCTCGGCTTTTTCGAGGGCCTTGGGAACGTCGTCGAGGCTTTGGAGTTCGACGCCGTTGATTTTGGTGACGCGGAGGCTGTTGAGGTCTTCGTAGCCGACGGTGGTGGGCGTGGGGAGGACGCGCGTGAGGAAGACGACTTTGCGCGGGCTGTCGGGGTAGAGTTCGCTTTGGTAGCGGTCTTGATAGACGGCGCGTTCGGGGGCGCGGCGCACCCACTCGGGGCCGAAGCTTTTCAGAAACTCGCGGGAGAGTTCCTGCAGGATGAGTCCGCCGACGATGTAGAAGCGCGGGGCTTTGTCTATGATGTAGGGATCGCTGACGTAGGTGGCGGGGTCGCGGCGGGCGAGGGTGACTTTGAGCGTGGTTTTTTCCCCGTCACGCAGGACGTGGAAGGTGAGTTCGTCGCCGACGAAATGGCGGGCGTTAATGAGGTGACCGAGCGGAATCTTTCCGTAGGTGGCGTCCTCGTAGTTTCCGTCCTGATCCACGGATACGCCATCCACAGCGAGGAGAACATCGCCCTTTTTCAAATCGCCCTTCGCGGCCGGGCTGTCCTTGAGGACTTCGGTGATGTAGATGCCGCCCTTGGTATCGGCGGTGATTTTCGCGAAGCGACGCAGCGCGGGGTCGCGCATGGTGCTGAATGCGTAGCCTGCGCGCGGGAAGCCGTCGTATTTCGCATCGGCGGCGTCTTTCAGGAAATGCTGGATGATGGGCGCGGGGATGATGTTGGCGTTGTTGCTCTGCGCTTCGTAGCTCATGAGGATGCCGGTGAGCTTGCCCCCTTTCACGACGGGCATGGTGAAGCTGCTGTCGCGGTTCTGCATTTGCACGGTCATGCGGTAGATGAGAAATGCGCCGTCCACGGGGTAGG
>CAMBOD010000125.1 GCA_945868985.1 Prosthecobacter debontii
ATGCCGTTCGCATCGTGCCTGCCGGTGAAATGGACGCCCGATGTGTGTCCGAGTTTTTCAGCGAGTGCGCGCAGTTCTGTTTCCAGCGGGCCGCCGCCAGCGAGGAGGAGTTGCGTCTCGCGCAGTTCGGGAATTGCGCGCAGGCGGGCGTGGGCTTCGAGCAGTGCCTGCGGGTTTTTGATGGGGAGGAAATTTCCCACGAAGAGGATGGCTGGGGCGTTCCCGGAGATTTTGCAGGCGGCGCGGGCTTCGGCGCGCTCGGCGTCGGTGGGCGGATGAAATGCGGCCACATCCACACCATTATAAATGGGAAACAGGCGGTCTTTTCGCAGTCCGGTTTTTCCAAGCAATCGCGCCAGCTCCGCACTGCGCGTGATGATTGCCGATGCGCGCGTGAGGAGCTTCGCCATCACTTTGCGACGGGCGGGCATTTTCAAATACTGATGCACATCGGAGCCCTGCGCGATGGCGACGAAACGGAAGTGGAATTCCTCCTGCAAGCGCGCGACGGCGCACGCATCCGGGAAAAGCCACGAGCACAGCACAACGTCGAAATGCGCATCGCGGCGTGCGGCGTCGAGGTGACGGCGAAGCGCGTTGGCCGCGAGCTTGTGATTCCAGTGCGTGCCAAATTTCGGCACGTAGCTCGTGGGGACGAACGTGGGCCGCAGCGCCACATCGTCCGCGCGCGGCTGCCAGCTTTTGTGCGCCCAGGGCAACACGGGGCGCAGTGCGAGCGTGTGGATTTCCCAACGGGAAGAGAGCGCGTGGAGCACGGCGGCGTTGTCCAGCCCGCGATAGGGCTCGCGCATGTCAGGGAAAAGATTGCTGATGAAAAGCAGACGCACAGTTTTAGTGAGCAGAAATCGGCTGCGCGTGACCAGCAATCACTTCGATTCGCGTGGCAGCATGAGGGCGAACGCGATGGCGGGCAGGAAGAGGAGGCCGTTGTAGAAAAGCGTCACGCGGAAGTTTCCTCCTGCGGTGATTTGTGCGGCGAAAATGGTGCCGATGGCAGCGGCGATACGTCCGATGTTGTAGGAAAACCCCGCGCCAGTCGTGCGGAGAAGTGTTGGGAAAAGTGGGGGCAGCAGCATGGTGAAGAGTCCGAAAACACCGCTCCAAAAAGCCACGGCGGGGAGCCAGAATCGGGAGAGCGGAGCGAGCGCGTGTTCGGTGCCGAATGCGCCGCACATCGTGATGGCGAAACCGCTGAACATGAAAACCAATGTGGCTTTGTAGCCGAAACGCGAAGCGAGCCAGCCGGCGGCGAAGTTGCCCACGATGCTGACTCCGATGATCCACGCGAAAGTCGCAGAGAGCAGGCTGTCGCGCGCAGTCCCGCTGAGGGCGACGACTTCGGGCAGACTGCGGAGATGTTGTGCCTGCCAGAAAATAAATGCCCACCAAGCGGTGAGCGAGAAAGCGCAGACGCCGACGCAAACAAGGGTGACGCGTCGCGTTTCGCCCCGGAAAAGATCGGCGACTCTGGCTTGCGGCTGTTCTTTTCGCGCAGCGAGCCACGCGGCTGGCTCGGGGACATGGCGGCGGATGTAAAAAACGAGCAACGCAGGGATGACTCCGATGAGGAAAAGATAGCGCGGGTGCGAGCCGCTGAGCAGGACGCCCGCAGCGCAGGCGACGAGGATACCGAGGTTCACGCCGGCTTGCAGGACGGCGGCTGTCCATGGGCGCCACGCCTTGGGCCACGTCTCGGCGATGAGCGTGGAGCCGACGGCCCATTCGCCGCCGATGCCAAGCGCGGCGAGAAAACGGAAAATCAAAAGATGCCACCAAGTCTGCGCAAAAAAGGAGAGGCCTGTGAATGCGGCGTAAGTGAGCACAGTGAGGGAAAGCGCGCGGCTCCGCCCAATGAGATCGCCGAGCCTGCCGAAAAATGTGCCACCGAGCGCCCAGCCGATGAGGAAGGCAGCTTGAATCCAGGAGGTTTTTTCCTTCACCGCAGGATCGCCGGTGTGGCTGCTGGCGGAAAGAATTTCGTATTCGTCGAGGGAGAGATGGCCGTCGTGATTCAGGTCGGCGGCGGGGGTTGCGCCGATCCATTCATCGGCGGTGACGGTGCCGTCGCGGTTCGCGTCCAGCTTTCCAAAGTCGGCCCGAAAATCCTCGCCGTGGAGAAGCATGGCGACGAAGGCAACGCCGACGAGCGTGTAAATATGCATATCCAGCCCGTCGAAAAACCAGCCGAGCCATGCAGCGAGGCCGCTCTTGCGTTGTTCGGGGGTGATGGTTTGCAGGCGGTCGGGCATTTTCAGTGGAGGTGGATGAATGACTGGCAGGCATCTGAACGGGAAGTCAGTTTTTATCAAATGGCCATTTAGAAACATGATCTGGCCTCTTCCCTGCTAAGGTTGTGTGTGTTACATGACCGCTGCCCTAGCAACGATGCCTGAAATCCAGACTGAATCTTGTCCCGCCTGCGGGTCGCTCCTAGACATCACGGGCGCGCAGATTTTCGCCGAGCGAACGTGCCCGGTTTGCAGCGCAGCGATTCATGTGCGCAGGAGTTTCGGGCAATACGAATTGATCAATATCGTAGGGCACGGCGGGCAGGGTGTCGTGTATCGTGCTGTGGACAACACGCTGAACCGCTTCGTCGCACTGAAGCTTTTGCGCACGGAATGCAGTAGCGATCCTGAGTTTGTGAGGCAGTTCGAGAGCGAGGCGCAGGTGACGGCGTCCATCAATCACCCGAACGTGGTGCGCGTGTATTCGTTTGGCGCGGATGACGGTCACGTGTTTCTCGCGATGGAACTGGTGGCGAACGGGACACTGGATGAATTGATGGAGAAATTAGGGCGCGTGCCGGAGATGCGGGCACTGCAAATCGGAATGGAGATCGCCAAAGGATTGAAGGCGGGCTTCGAGATGGGACTGATTCACCGAGACGTGAAGCCGGGAAATATTTTGTTCGCTGAGGACGGAACGACGAAGCTTGTGGATTACGGACTGGCGATGCTGTTTGAGCAGCAAGCGCAGGAGACCGGGGAAATTTGGGGGACGCCTTATTATTTATCGCCCGAACGACTGAATAAAACGGTGGAGGATTTTCGCAGCGACATCTACTCGCTGGGCGCGACGCTTTTTCACGCCATCGCGGGCAGACCGCCATTTGAGGCGAAGGATGCATCGCACGTCGCACTGAAGCATCTGCGAGCGCATGCGGTGAGCATTCAGGCGTGGGCGCCTCATGTTTGCAACTCGACGGCCTACGTCATCAACCGGATGCTTTTGAAAAATCCTGATGAGCGGCAGCAGAGCTACGATGAGTTGATCGAACAGTTTCAGTTTGCGCGCGACGAGGCACTCGCACGGATGCGTGTCGGCGGGAAGACTGCGCAAAGAGCGCGTGTGGTGATTGACGACGCGAGTTCACAAAAGGCGCTGAGCTGGTTCACAATTGCCATACTGATCATGCTGTTGGCGGGGCTCGTTTTCGGCGGAATGCTTATCATGAAACTACTCAAGGAGGCGGGCGAAAACAACAAGCCCGTCCCAATGCAGCCGGGCGGTCGTTGACCACGAAAATCACCCGTGCTGGACACAGAGGCCGTAAAATGGAGGTTGCACCCAGCGCCCACCACGCTACATCCGCCGCCCGATGACATTTAAAGATTTCGGCCTATCCGAGGCGGTGCTGCGCGGGATTGAGGCCAAAGGTTACACAGAACCCACCCCGATTCAGGCGGAGGCCATGCCTCTCGTCCTGCAAGGTCGTGACGTGATGGGCTCAGCCCAAACCGGCACGGGCAAGACCGCCGCGTTCGCGCTCCCGCTCCTTTCCAAACTCGACGGACCCAGCAACGATGGCACACGCGTTCTCGTTCTGGAACCCACGCGCGAACTCGCACAACAAGTTCACAGCAGCTTCGAGGACTACGGAAAATTCACCGGTCTCCGCTCCGTGCTCATCCACGGTGGCGTCGGCTACGGCTCACAGCGCGAAGCTTTGCTCAAAGGCGCGGACGTGATCGCAGCAACGCCAGGCCGGCTCCTCGATTTCATGGAGGACGGCACCATCAAGCTCGGCCAGGTGAAATACCTCGTGCTCGATGAAGTGGATCGAATGCTCGACATGGGTTTCCTGCCCGACGTTTCGCGCATCATCAAATCCTGCCCCAAAGGTCGGCAGACGCTCTTTTTCTCCGCCACACTTCCGCCTGAATTGGAGTCGCTCACGAAGTGGATCCTGACCGACCCAATCGCCGTAGAAATCGGCCGCCGTCAAAGTGCCGCCGAGACCGTCGCTCACGCGCTCTACCCAGTGGCGAAGGATCAAAAAATGGATCTACTCCTCGCCATGCTGGAGATGACCCACTTCGAGAGTGTGATCATTTTCACCCAGACAAAAGTGGCCGCCGACATCGTCTGCGCACGAGTCGCAGGTATGAAACACAAAGTCGCCGCCATCCACGGCGACCGCAGTCAGGGTGAACGTGAAGAGGCGCTCGCGGGTTTCAAAAGCGGAAAATACGAAGTGCTCGTCGCCACCGACATCGCTGCGCGCGGGCTCGACATCGCTGGCGTCACCCACGTCATCAATTACGACGTGCCGCAGCATCCCGAGGACTACGTCCACCGCATCGGACGCACGGGCCGCGCGCTCAAGAGCGGCGACGCATTCACCATTTTCACCGCCGAGGATCTCGACCCTGTCCGTAAAATCGAGCGCTACATCAGCGCGCAAATTCCGCGTCAAAAACTCGAAGGCTTCAACTACCTCTACACCGCGCTCTTTAACGAAAGTAGCATCCCCGCCGGCGGTTTCGGTCGCGGAGCCCGCACACACAAAGGCTTCACGATTGGCCGGCGGAAGTAGCGTCCGAATCCACTGCGACTCGGGCCGCGCTACGGTGCTGTGATGACGACTGGAACTGTCACCGTGTTGTTTGTGTAGTCGTCTTCGTCGAGGATGTGGTCGGGGTTGACTGTCACTTCGAGGGTGTAGTTTCCGGGCGCAACTCCAGTCACGTCAATCCACTGACCGGGCAGGCCGCTGTCGTAGATGTCAGCCCAGCCCACTTGGAGGCCCTGGAATCCGCAGTTGTATTTAGATTGAACGGGTGCGGTTGCGCTCCATGGACGCACGTCTTCGAGGCAGAAGCTGACTTTGCTTCCTGTTGCCGCTGTATCTCCATTCTCATCGAGCAGACGATATCGAGCGTAGCCGAGGAAGTGATAGTGGCCGTGGCAGGGATGGTATTCGTAGAGTGGATTCAGGTTGTTTTCAGAATCACGGAGCGGCGGCATTAAGAGATCGACCGCGCCCACGTTGCGTGTTTCGGTGGTGAAGCGCAGCAGTCTGTGCGTGCCTGCTGTGAGGAAACCCTCATCCACCGTGCAATCGCCAGCCACATACGTCTCGACGCTCAGGTAGGGTTTCAGCGCATCCGCCCAGACGGTCAGGTCGGGCTTCGTTCCTGCGTAGCTCGCGACGATGTTGCACTGGCTGAAATTCGTTCGCGCCCGCAGCAAAACATACCAGTCCCCGGCTTCGGGGTTTTCCACGGTGATTTCAGCGCGGTTGCGAAATTTGTTCGAGCGTTTGTCAAAAAACTTCCCAACGGGTGCCTCGCCATAGCGGAGGAAAATCTCGCTGTTCCCGATGTCCCCGCTCGTCTGCACGTTGAGCTTCGTCTTTCCCGCCGGGACGGTGATTTTATAAAGTGCGTTGTATCCGTGCGTGCCTGCGCGGTGGGTGAAGGCGTTGCCGTTCGTGAGCGTGGTGATGGTGCCCGGCGGATTCACATAGTAATCCGCCTGCAAGACCGGCCCGGCTATGTGGGCGCGTGTGTAAGCGCGCACGCGCAGGTCGGTATCCGTGGTGAGCTTGAGCGGGCGCGGAAAAACGGGCGAGGCTTCCGTCGGGTCGTTTCCATCGGTCGTGTAGCGCACTTTGCTTCCTGCGATGGTGCTGCGTGCGGATACGGCTGCCAGTTCGGAATAGGTGCCGGGTGCTGGTGTGAGAATGGGCACGGGCAGCGTGCTCTTTGTGCGCTGGTATCGGGCGATGAGCCGCACGCCGCTGAAGGGTCTGTCCGCATCGAGAAGGATATACCAGTTTCCTGCCACTGGTGCGGGGATGACGATTCTTTCCGCGTTGGTTTCGTGGACGCTCGCTGAGTTGTAATTACTTTCCGTCGGATGCGCGCCGGCGCGCACAAAGAGATCGCAATCACCCCTGCCTCCGCTCGTGGTGACGGTGAGATTTTTTGCCCCCTCGGGGACAACGATGCGGAAAACAATGCCGTCGTGGCTGGATGCGGAAATCGGGCTGGCGGGAATTCCGGGTTGAAGCAGCTTCGGCAGTTCCGTCACCGCAAACGTTGCTGGCAAAAATGACAGTAGGAACGCGATGGCGGGTATAAATTTATAAAAACGAATGAACATGGAGTTCCGCTTGCGGTGAGGGGAAGACGTATCCACCGTGCTGCTCCATAGTCAAATGATGAAGATCCCGAAGTTTCATATCGCACTTCGCGCCATGTGGGCGGCGGTGTTGCTTTCCTGCACTGCGCAGGCGGGGACTCCACTCCTGCCGGGATTCAGCGACACGGTCTTTGCCGACAATCTCGGACACACACCGACCGCGATGGCGTGGGCACCGGATGGATCAAACCGACTTTTCGTCGCACTCAAAGATCAGGGCATTCGGATCGTAAAAGACGGAGCACTACTCGCGACGCCCTTTGCCACTTTTCCGCAGCTCTACACGGCGAGCGAGT
>CAMBOD010000126.1 GCA_945868985.1 Prosthecobacter debontii
CTGGTTTTTACGATGGTGCGGTCGAGGTCGTCGGTTGTCTCGCCCATCATGAGTCCGCCGATGGCGAGAACGGGATCGTCGCACGTCGCGCCACCTGCCGCAGCGATGCACTCGCGGTAGCTGATGCCAATTGGAACGGTGAGCGAAACTGGCTCGGCGACTGCGCCGGCGATGGTGATTGTTTTGTGTGTGACCGGCTTTCCGCTCACGGACTGTGCGATGTTCACGAGCGTCTCGACGTTGTTGACGATTGCGCCGACGTGAATCGGAAGGCCGCCGGGTGGGATGAGTTTTCCAGTGACGGTGTAGACGAGATCGTATTCGTCGCCCGCAGGATAAAAGTCACCCAGCAACTGAACCCGCACATTGGTTCCTTTGCACGCAGCCTCGATGGCTTCGACTGCGCCTTTTTTCTTCGCCTTAATCCCGACGACGCCCTCCTTCGCGCCAGTTGCAGCCATGCTCAGTTCGACGCCGCGAACGACATCCGCCGCGTAGTGTTCCATCACCGCCGCATCCTTGTGCAGCAGCGGCTCACATTCAGCGCCATTGGCGATGATGATCTCGGCTTTCGAGCCGAGCTTCACATGCGCGGGAAAGCCGCCGCCGCCTGCGCCGACGACCCCTGCTAGCCTGACCTGATCAATGAGCGACATGGGATGCGATTACTTTTGCAGATTCGCGACGATCTCGTTGGTGAGCTTTTGAACGATGGCCTCGATTTCGGCGTCGCTTGCGGTGTTGTCCTGCGTGACTGGATTCCACGGAGTGACTGGTGATGAGCAGCCGTGCGAGCCGCACATCTGCTGCCACGGATCCACTTCGCAAAGTCCGGCTGGCTTGAGGTCGTAGCGGTCGTCGGGGAGGCCGAGGCTCTTCTTGATGTTGAGCAACTCGGGTAGCTTGTCGCACGGGATGGAAGCGCCGCCGGGGATGGACTGCGCGAGGATCACGGTGCGGCAATACGCGTCGGTGATTTCCATTTTGAAATACGCATCCTCGACCGACTTGCCCCAGCAGATGACGCCGTGGTTGCCCATGAGGATGGACTGATGTTTTGGCGCGAGCGGGAAAATCTCCGCAGCGATCTCCGCGCTGCCGGGCGTTTTGTAAGGCGTGTAGGCGACGGTGCCGACGAACACTTCCAACTCGGGGATGAGCCGTGGTGGTGGCTGCATTCCTTTGATTGCAAAGGCGCCTGCGTGGCACGGATGCGCGTGGCAGACGCTCACGGCTTCGGGCGTGGAGTGGAAGATGGCCATGTGAGTGGTGATTTCGCTGGAGCGTTTCCACGTGCCGCCGAGCTGCGTGCCCTTGCCGTCCACCATGCACATCATGTCGGGTTTCATGAAGCCCTTGCTCACGCCGGTCGGAGTGCAGATGAAACGATCCGGCCCGAGGCGCGCGGAGATGTTGCCGCCGTTGCCGTCGCAGTATTCACGAGCCCAGATGCGGCGACCGATATCGCAGATTTGCTCTTTGATTTCGTTGGCTTCCTTCGAGGCGAAAAGACGCACGTCATCCGGTTTGTATGCGCCCGGTGAGGCGACGGGCGCATAGCCTTTTGAACTTGCGGCGCCTTCGCTGTCAGATGGTGCTTTGTTGTCGAAGACGATTTTGACTCCGGCTTCGGTGAGGATGTCTTTCGCGCCGGGTGTGATCCGGATTTCGCTGTTTTGTCGAAACTCCTTTGCGCCTGTTTTGACGAATTCGGCGGCTTCTTTTTGTGCGATCAGTTGCATAGTTTATTCCTTGTAAAAAATTTCATCTACGAGCGCGGCGCAGTAGGCGTCCACGGGTGTTGGCTTCGGAAATGGGCAGGCGGCTTCGCGGCCTTCGCTGATGGCGATGTGCTGGCCGACTCCTGCGCCGAGTTGGTCATAGACGACGATGGCAGGGTCGTATTTTTCCACGCCGGAAAATGTGTCTGTTTTCCACGGCAACGTGAGCAGCAGGCGCTCGCCGACGTATCTCTTCGAGCGCACGGAAAGTGTGACGCGACCGACAACGGTGCCCATTCTCATATCGCGAGGCTCCTTTCCGGGTCTATGATACCCAGCACTGTCCAGCGCGCAGGGCTGCGCTCGTCGCCGACGATTTTGCGTGCTTCGCTGCCGTCGCTCGAAATCAACACCTTCTGCCCGATGCCTGCGCCGAGCGCGTCGAGCACGATTTGAGGCGCCAGATCGGGACTGTCCGGCATCGCGATGAGGAGCCGCCAGCCTTCGAGGCTTTTGTGCTTCATCGTCGAAGTGACGTGTCCTTTGATCGTGGCGAGGCGCATTTAGAAAAGGTTGAGGTTTTCGACCATCACGCAGCGGCGTGAACGGGTGAATGTCATCGGCGTTGTGACGCCTTCGCCGGTGGGCGTTGCGACCGAGAAGCTGAGGAAACCTTCACCGCCGAGGCCGAGGCCGGTCATGCACGGGCCGTTCTTGATGAAGAGCGTGGTGTCCACGACCTGCGCCATTTTGGTGAGGTTGCGGATATTTTGCGAATGCATGATCGCGGTGTGTTTGTAGCCGTGCTCGGCTTTGATCGCCTCATCAATTGCCGCGTCCACATTGGGCACGCGCACGACGGGGATGAAAGGCATCATCTGCTCTTCGTCCACGAAGATGTGATCCGCTTTCGTTTCGCCGAACAAAAGCTGCGTGTTCGACGGAACGCTGAGTCCAATGGCCTTCGCGAGCACTGCGGCGTCGCGGCCCACGAGGTCGCGGTTGACGACGGGATGCGGGCAGCCCGCGCCTTTTCCTTGCGGGAAAACGAACGCCTTCTCCGCGAGTGCCTCGATTTGTTTGGCGTCGAGTTGCACGGCTCCGGCGCGTTTGAGCGCGGCGATGAGTTTGTCGGCGACGGACTCCACGACGAATACTTCCTTTTCACCGATGCAGAGCAGGTTGTTGTCGTAGCTCGCGCCTTGAATGATGGACTTTGCCGCGACGTCGAGGTCGGCGGTTTCGTCCACGACCACGGGCGGATTACCGGGGCCTGCGCACACGGCGCGCTTGCCGGTTTTCATCGCTGCGGCGACGACTGCCGGGCCGCCGGTGACGCAGAGCAGGCGCACTTTGGGGTGCTTGCACATCACGTCGAAGGTATCGAGCGTCGGCTTCACCACGGTGGTGAGCAGGTCGCTGATTCCGATTTCCTGAAAAATTGCCTCGTTGTATGCACGCACTGCGAGCGCGGCCACCTGACATGCGGCTGGGTGTGTGTTGAAGACGACGGCATTACCGGAGGCGATCATGTTGATCGCGTTGCCGGTGAGCGTAGGCACGCTGTGCGTCGAGGGCGTCACCGCACCGATGACTCCCCATGGCGCAAAATCAATGACGGTCAGACCGAAGTCGCCGCTGAAAGCCATGCGTTCGAGGAATTCGACGCCTGGGACGAGGTCGCCGCAAATCTTGAGTTTTTCGATTTTGTGGTCGAGACGGCCGATTTTCGTCTCGGCAAATTCAATCTCGCCCCACTCCTTCGCTTTGGCGACGACCATCTTGCGGATGACATTGATCGCTTTGCGACGCGCCGAGACGCCAAGGTCGCGGAGTTTTTCAAACGAACGATGCGCGGCCTCGCAGGCATCCTCCATTTTTTCGTAAACACCGAAGCTGCTCTGTGCAGGGCTTGGGGCCTTGGTCTGCGTGCGCAGACGGGCGAGCACTTCGCTCACGACTTTTGTTACCAATGTTTCGTCAATTGTAGCCATTTAGCGGGATTCTTAGTGCGCTTTGTAGAGGATGTTTTTTGCGAGATCGACCGTGTCCACGATGCCGATCACGACGGCATCCACGGGCGAATCCTTGTCGTCAGCGGCGAGGCGCGCGGAGCTGCCCTGGACGACGAGGACGATTTCACCTTCACCCGCGCCGAGGCTATCCACGGCGACGAGTGTCGTCTGGCCGGGCTTCCATTCTTTGGCCGTTGGCGAATCAATCACGAGCGGACGGACGAGGAGAAATTTATTCCCCGTCATCTTCGTGTTTTTTTTCGTCGCGACGACGCTGCCTTCTACGCGGGCAAGGATCATGGTGTGAAAGCGTGACGCTTACTTTGCTTTTGGCAGCACTGCGCCGAGGTCGCTGTGGGGGCGTGCGATGACGCTGACGCTGACGATTTCGCCAAGCGACTGCGCTGCGGTGCGACCGGCTTCGGTGGCGGCCTTGACGGCGGCGACGTCGCCGGTGACGCAGACGGTCACCATGGCGTTGCCGACCTGTGTGATGGGGCCGACGAGTTCTACGTTGGCGGATTTGAGCATCGCGTCCGTCGCTTCGACGAGTGCGACGAGGCCGCGGGTTTCGATCATTCCAATTGCTTGTTGTGACATGTGTTTTGTTTGGTTCTTAGTTGAGTGACGAAAGTTTTGCCCACGCATTGCGGGCGATGATGATTTCTTCGTTCGTGGGGATGACGCGCACTTCGATTTTCGAGCGCGGCGTGGAGATGATGGTCTCGCTGGAGCGCGTTTTACGGTTCAGTTCGAGATCCAGTTCAAGGCCGGCGAAGTCGAGGTTTGCGCAGACTTTCTCGCGCACTTCCCAGTCGTTCTCGCCGATGCCTGCGGTGAAAATGAGGACATCGGCTCCGTTGAGTTCGACGAGGAACTGGCCGATGTATTTCCGAATCGCGGCGACGAAAACATCGAGCGCGATTTTCGCATCGGCGTTTCCTTTTTCCGCTGCCTCCCAAAGATCGCGGATGTCGCCCGTAGCGAGGCCGGACATTCCTTTGAGGCCGGATTGCGAGGTGAGCGCTTTTTCGACGGCATCAATGCCGAGGCCGAGGTCGCGTGCGAGATAGATGAGAGCGAAAACATCGAAGTCACCCACGCGATTGTTCTGTGGCAGGCCGCTTTGCGGCGTCATGCCCCAGCTCGAATTGACGGCCTTGCCGTTGCGAACGGCGGCGATGGAACTGCTGCCGCCGAGGTGGCAGGAGATGATGCGCAGTTTGTCCGTGCCGCGTAGTTCGGCGCAGCGTTGTGAGACGAAGCGGTGGCTCGCGCCGTGGAAACCGAAGCGGCGGATTCCGTATTTCGTTTCCCATTCGCGCGGCACCGGGTAGCGCACGTTTTCCACCGGCACGTCGTCGTAAAACGCAGTCTCAAACGTGCCGATGCACGGCAATTGCGGATGCGACTTGTGGAAGCTGCGGACGGCGGCGACGTAAGGCGGGTTGTGAGCGGGCAGGAGGGTGTTGATTTCCTCCATCGCCCGCAGCACGGGTTCGTCGAGCACCTGCGTGCCCGAAATGCCTCGGGCCATCACCGGCTTGAAGCCGACTGCTGCGAGACCGCCGAAGCCGCCGAGTTGTTTTTCCACAAGCGCAATCGCCGCTCCGTGTTCGGGCAGGTTTGCTGTGCCTTTTTGCTCCGGGTCGTCGCCGATTTGCGATTTCCACTGCGATTCCGCGCTGCCAATCCGCTCCACGCCACCCTTCGCAAGCACGCGCTCGGTCGGCATCTCGATCAAGCGGAACTTGAACGAGGTGCTCCCGATGTTTGCCACGAGGATTTTGTTGGCGGTCATGATATTAGCGCGAGGAAAGCGCGCGGGCTACTTCGCGGCAGGCTTGCCGCCGAGGAATTTGCCGAGACCGTGCAGGTCGTCGTGCGGGCGTGGGATGACGTGAACGGCGACGACTTCGCCGATTGCAGCGGCTGCTGTCGCTCCGGCTTCGACTGCGGCTTTCACCGCAGCGACATCGCCCCGCACGAAGACGGTGACGAAGCCCGAGCCGACTTTTTCCCAGCCGATGAGTTCTACGTTTGCGGCCTTTGTCATTGCGTCAGTTGCTTCGAACTGTGCGACGAGACCTTTGGTTTCGATCATTCCTATTGCTTGTCCAGCCATGATGTTATGTCCTTTCGATGTTAAGAGGTGAAGAATTTCAACAGCTCCGGCGTAGGCCGGGCGATGACGTGGGACGCGACGAGATTGCCGACGCGTTTTGCCGCTTCCTTCCCGGCTTCGACCGCGGCTTTGACGCTTCCGACATCGCCTTTGACGATGGTGGTGATCAAGGCCCCGCCGATCGGGATGGATTTGACGAGGGTGACGTTCGCGGCCTTGACCATGGAGTCACTGGCTTCCACCAGGCCCACGTAGCCGCGAGTTTCGATTAGTCCGATTGCTTCGCTCATGTGTTTGTTTGTTTGTTTTGGAGTTAAGATTTGATCAGTTCGACTTTAGTGGCGCGCTCGAGATCGCAAGCGTTCGCTTCGTCGGTGTCCATGTGGACTTCGAGTTTGAAGCTCGGATCCACACGGACAATCAGTTCGTCGAAACGGGTGTTGCACATCGGCGAGGTGACTTTCAGCGTGATGCGGTCGAGGTGCTTCACGTTGTAGAATTTTGCATCCGAGGGAGACATGTGGACGTGCCGCGCTGCGCGAATGATGCCGTCCTTCATTTCGAGCATTCCTTTCGGGCCCATCACGTAGCCGCCGGGAGTTCCCTTGATGTCGCCCGACATCCGCACGGGGATATCCATTCCGAGTTGAACTGCGTCGGTGAGCGCGAGTTCGATTTGCGTGAGATTCCTGCAAGGCCCGAGGATACGCAGGCTCGGAATCACCCGGCGCCTGGGGCCGATGAGCGTGACGGTTTGCTCGGAGGCAAACTGACCTTCCTGATAAAGCATCTTGTGAACAGTGAGCTTTGCTCCTTTACCGAACAGGACTTCGAGATTCTCCGGCGAGATGTGCATGTGCCGAGCGGAGCTGTTCACG
>CAMBOD010000127.1 GCA_945868985.1 Prosthecobacter debontii
AGAGCGCAATCGAGGCGGATACGGGCCGGATTTGGATTGTCAGCGGTGGCGAGGGCGTGAAGTGCGGAGAGCGCTGGAAGGGCGGCTCGGGCGTATTGTGGGCGCGGCTGATCGGACTGCCTGTTGAACAATTTGGTAGGTCGCTTGCGGTGAACAGGGTGAACCCGCCTCGTGAAACCCTGAAGTTATTCCGGACAAGTTCCGCGAGTCGCGTAGTCAAAAAAGACTCCGCGCAATCAACTTCGGAGTATTCGGAATCACGAGTGGTGAAGGAAAAGAAAGTATCGAAAGCGAGAAATCGTGGTGGCTTCCGAGTGGCTGTATTTGCATTGCTCGCACTCGTAGTTCTACTTGCGGGTGTCGTGACATGGGCGAGGAGGCAGCCGGTGAATGAATCACTCGCCATTCAAAGCACGCTCGTTTTTTCCGGCGAAAGCCGCAACATGAGCGCCGTAATCGAGGGCACGCTCTTAGAGATGCGCATCCATGCCGGGCAACGCATCGAACGAGGGACAGTGATCGCTGTGATTCGTCCGATGTTTGATGAAGCACGGGCAAGGGAGCTTGCGGCCACCCGCGAACGCTCTCGTCAGCATGCGGAATTTTGCGAAAGCATCATCGCTGGCCGTTCGGTGAGGATAAACGGTGTCCCGCAGGAACTCACCGATCTCGCTCGAGAGCACGCGGCTCTACTCAGCGAACTACGCGTGCAGACTGCGATACAGCGAGGTGGTGCCGATGTCGCCGGACTCAGTGTGGATGAACGCAAGCGTGTTACCGCGTATTTCAGCGCCCTGCGCGAAAACCAGAGCGAGAGTGCAATTTCCACTGCTCGCGACAGAGATGCTCGTCGTGAAGATCTGCGTGAAGCCGAGGAAGCACTCCGTGAGGCACAATCCGAAATGCGTGTGCAAAGCGAGGCATACTCACAGTTACGCGCAGAAAAAAACGACGAAGCGAGGGAGGAATATGCAGTCGCCCAGCGCGCTTTGGCGGCGCTGAGACGGGGCGTGAGTCAGAAGCAGGAAGTCGTGAATCGTATTCGCAAGGAGATCGCCGCGATGAGCATCACAACAGAGCCGGAGAAAAAAGATACCGCACAGAGATCAGAGTTGCTGGAGAACACGAACACCGCTCTCGCTTCCATCGAAAACCGACTACGGGAGCAAAGCACCATGCTTCGCGAACTCGCTATGGAAAGCGATAGAACCCTCACTCAGATGCACACCGATAATGGGCCAAGGGAAATTCAGGTGGCCCAACGCGGTCTCGTTGTCGAAACAGCACCAGTGCAGAAGGGCACTCTCGTGAAGAGCGATACTTTCCTCGGTCGCCTCGTCACCCATCAATCATGGCGGGTCCAGTGCCCTTCATCACTGGCCGCGCGACTCGAGTCGAGGCAATCGATCATGCTGGTGGTCACGAATAACGATGGCACCACGACGCAAATCTCTGAGATTCTGGATTTTGCGTCAGTGCCTGATGTCAAAGAACAAACGCTACTCCGCCTGCAAGCCTCTCGCGATGATTGGCACGATGGAATGCCCGTCCGCATCGAGGCCACAGTGACCACTGGAACGCTGCTGGATCAATGGCTCAGTCAGGTCGGAATGGCGCGTTGAGCGCCTGCTCAATCGCGGAAATTTCCGAAGGCGAGGCCGACTCCGAAATCTTTGGAGCGGCAGAAAGCGATTACTGCCTGCAAGTCGTCGCGGTTTTTTCCAGTCACGCGGATTTGGCGCTCCTGCAAAGCGCTCTGCACTTTGAGGCCCTGTGATTTAATCGAGGCGACAATCTCCTTCGCCTTGTCGCCATCGAGTCCTTGCTTGATGAGCAATTCCTGCGTCGCATGGCCGAGCGGCGATATGGCCGGGTCTTTGCGATCCACGTTACGCAAGTCCACGCCACGTTTGCTCAGTTTGCCGATCACGATGTCGTGCAGACTGCGCAGACGGCTTGCGTCCTCGGCGGTGAGTTTGATTTTCGATGCCTTGAGGTCGAGTTCGATGGAGGACGTGCTCCCTTTGAAATCAAAACGCGTGGCGAGTTCCTTGATCGCTTGGTTGATCGCGTTGTCGAGTTCCTGAGTGTTCACTTCGCTGGTGATGTCGAAAGAAGGCATGAGCGGAGAATGGCAGAGATGTTTGAGGTTGGAAGTTACTATTTCCAGCACGTGCGATTTGGATTCGGGCAACTGGCAGTTTGTTTTCGGCAAATTCTGTCTTTTGCAAAACGGCGTGCGCACTTTACACAGCCACACATGAATCTGACACGCACTGCTTACGGAACTTGGAATGCTGGCCGCTATATGCACTTTGGCGAGCCGGTGGATGACGCGCGCTTTGAAGCGTGCATCCGCCGCGCGTATGAAAAAGGCATCCGCACTTTCATGACAGCAGATGTCTATGGAAACGGCGAAGCCGACGAGGCGCTCGGTCGTGCACTCAGCGGCGTGCCGCGCGACAGCTACTGCTTGGTGCAAATGATCGGCCACGATTTCTACGGCGGTGTGCGCGATGGGCAGAAGGGGTTTCCGCGTTTCACCGATCCGCGCATCCGTCAGGCGAGCGACTACGCAGACTATGTGCGCATGGCCACGGAAAAGGCGCTCGCCCGCTGCAAGACGGATCATTTCGACTGCGTGATGCTGCACAACCCGGACAGCATCGGTTATTCGCAGGAGTCGGTGTGGAGAGCGCTCGCGAAAGTGCAGGAGGAAAAATTGACGGAGATGCTCGGTGTGGCTCCGGGGCCGGCGAATGGTTTCTCGCTCGATTTGATTTTGTGCATGGAGCGGTTCGCGTCGCTGATTGACTGGACGATGATCATTCTCAATCCGCTGGAGCCATGGCCCGGCCAACTCGTGCTCGATGCCGCGCAAAAGCACGATGTCTCCATCGTCACGCGCGTGGTGGATTACGGCGGACTTTTTCACGGAGACGTGCGGCCCGGTCATACATTCGGCACTCGCGACCACCGCACATTCCGCCCGCAGGGATGGGTGGATGCGGGCTGCGCGAAGCTCGACGCGATGCGCGTCATCGCCGAAAAGCACGGCCTCACGATGCTTCAGCTTTCGTGTGCGTGGAATCTCAGCCAGTCAACCGTGCGCAGCGTCGTGCCCACGCTCATTCAGGAAGTCGCGCAGACTAACGGCGCGAAGGTAAAAACCATCGAGGAGAAAATTGACGAACTCGCGGCGATGCCTGACGTGAAGTTGACAGCCGAGGATGTCGCACAACTCGCCGCAATCGGAAACAACAAGGGTTGCATGGAATTGAAAGGTGGCAATCCCGGTCACACGAGTGAGCCCGTTGCAGATCGCTGGTCGCTCAATACCGATTTGCTCGACGTAGCAGCCCGCTGGAAAATCGAGCCTGCGCGTGACCTCACGTGCACGCATGCTGCGTAGCCGTCGCGCTACGCGGGAAGCATTCCGCTTTTGCGGGCGAAATTGAACACGCCGCCAGCGTCAATCACCGGCTTGGCCTCGCCGAGGGGTTTCAGCGCGTGCGTCTGGCCGTTCACGGTCAGCGTATTTGCATCGAGGTCGAGCGTTCCCACGTCACCGGTCTTGACCACATCGCAGAGGCGCGATGTGGAGTCGTAGGGATAGAGTTCGCCGGTCGCCACGCAGTTGCGGAAAAAGATGCGAGCAAAGCTGTCTGCGATCACTGCCTCACAACCTGCCGCACCCATCGCGATGGGCGCGTGTTCGCGTGAACTGCCGCAGCCGAAGTTCCGTCCAGCGACGACGATTTTATACGGCGTCTTCGTTCCCTCGGGCACAAACTTCACCGGATACTGATCGTCCGGCAGTCCGATGAGTGCGTAGCTACCGAGCTTTTCGTATTCGTCCGGCTTCGTCGGCACGAGCGTGAGGTAGCACGCGGGGATGATTTGGTCGGTGTCTATGTTGTCGCGGACGACGAAAATCGGGCTGGTGATAGTATTGGCCATAAATCGAGAACGCCCAAGAAAGCGCAGGACGCCCGCGAGGGAAACGGAAATTTCACAGATATTCTCCCAATCACACTTCCTTCCGTTGCTGTCATGAGCCGAAGATTCCCAGTCCATCTTTTCAAGACGCTCGTATTCCTCTGCTCATCACGGCCTCGCGCAACCTAGTATTTCCGCTTCGCATTGGAAGCTCCCGTTCATAGCGTTCGCGTATGCTCGATTATCTTTTCCGGCAAATCCTCCTCCTCATCCAGCCTGTGGGGCTCGCGTGGTTGACACTGCTCGTGCTCGCCATCGCGTTGTGGCGGATGAGAAATAGGCGGCTCGCTGCTCTCGCGGGCGGGATGTGCATGCTCATCACGTTATTCGGCAGCACGGATTTTCCAGGCTGGCTGCTGCGGCGGATGGAGCGCCCGTGGGCTGACGTGAAAATCGCCGATCTGCCCGCGTGCGATGCCGTGGTCGTGCTCGGCGGCGGCACGGAGCCGTCGCGTTACGAAGTGAACTGGATGCATCTGACCCGCGCCGGCGACCGCGTCATCATGGGACTGGAGCTGATGCGCCTCGGCAAGGCACCCGTCATCGTTCTTGGCGGCAACGTCGCGGATTTCGACGGCGAAAAGAAAGTCGAGGCCGACATGGTGAAAGCGTGGCTCTCCTCGCAGTCTCTGCCCGCCGGGACCGAAATCGTGAGCCTCGGCGCAAACAGCAACACGCATGACGAGGGCGAAAAAGTCGCGCGTCTTGCAAAAGAGCGCGGCTGGAATCGTGTGCTGCTCGTCACCTCCGCCAGCCACATGGAGCGTGTGCTCGCCGTCTTTCGCAAACTAGGCATCGAGACCGTTACTGCGCCTTGCAATTTCCTCACCAGCGTCAGCACCGCGCCGCCGCCCTTTCGTCTGAGCGTGCCCGGCTACGATGGCTTCGAGAAATTCGCCATCTGGATGCACGAGCAAGTCGGCTGGTTCATCTACAAGCGGCGCGGCTGGGTGTAATCTTCACTCCTCGCGCGCCCATGCTGGCCGCTCGCGCAAATGGTAGAGCATCTCGCCGGCTTTCGGGACGTAGAGCACGCCTTCGTCTTCACGGTTGGCGTAGTCTTCCACGCGGATGTCGCGCCAGTCGCGGTAGCCGAGGTTGATGGACTCACACACTTCGCGCGGGATACCGGTGGCCAATGTCACGCGGACACGGCAGTTCTCCACGCCGTTTTCAAAAGTCCCGATGCCTCTCACGTGCGTGCTGTGTGCGATGACTCCCCGCGGGATGTGCGCGAAACGCTCCGGCTGGGCAATAAAGTAATCGCGGCAGTGGTAGCCGATTTCGCGGATGTGCTTTCCGTGCGTGATGCTGATCTCGTGAATGTGCGGCGCGTAGATGATCAACTCGCCGCCATCTGCAACGACTGGCTCGAGTTTATACATGCACTTCCCGCCGACCCAAAGTTCGTCATACATCGGCGGCGCGCACGAGAGGACGGTGTGAAAAGGACGCTCCTTGTAGGTGACGTGCAGTTCGCGTGAGAGGTCGCTCGCCGCATCCCACGCACTCACGGGATCGCCTGCAAATAATCCGGCAAGCCCGCCTTTCTCCACGACCATGCAGAGGCAGGACTTCGGCACGGTGACGAGCGATGCGGCGCGATCCACAACCTTGCGCACGGGTGTCCATTTGTTTCCGATGATGGCGGGATTCGTCACCAGCGCGCCGAGCCAGTGAAAGAAATTCAGCACCGTCGGCCCGCTCACGCCGGGGAAGAGATATTTGTTTCCACCGCTAAAGCCGACGACCTCGTGCGGAAACACCGGTCCGCAAATCACGAGTTGGTCGTAGTCGAAAATGCGCGCGTTGATTTCCACCGGCACCTCCTCCGACAGCAGACCGCCGCTCAATTCCGCGCTCTCCTCGCGCGTGATGACGCCGATGTTGCGCAGCGCCGCAGGGTTGTCCCACTCGTGGTTGAAAAAGCGCACGCTCTCGAATTTGTCGCGGCGCTCGTCCTGCGTAATCTCCAGCCTTTCGCAAATCGCCTGCTCACTCATCGCAACGTGGGTGCCGAGCGCAATCATCACATCGAGCGCAGCCGTCACACCTCCCAATTCCTCGAACACCGCTTTGAAAAGCATCCCAAGCGGGCACGAACGTGTCCCGTCCGGCACGATGAGCAGCACTTTCTTTCCGACAAAATCCGCCGCAGGCAGCGCGCGTGCTATGAAGATGCGCACTTGCTCCGCATCGAGAAGCTGACCCGGCGCGGGAGTGAGTGAGAGTGGCTGCATGGTATTCATGACCGTGAGGTCACTTTCGTTGACTCAGATCGTTTGTGCAAGGTAGCCGCCATCCACCACGAGATCGGTGCCGGTGACGAAGCTGCTCGCTTTGTGCGCAGCGAGATAGATGCAGGCTCCGATGAGTTCCTTGCTTTCGCCGAAGCGCTTCATCGGCGTCTGGCCCATAATTGCCTGCGTGCGCGGAGTCGGCGATCCGTCGTCATTGAAAAGCAGTTTGCGGTTTTGCTCGGCGGGAAAAAATCCGGGCGTGATCGAATTTACACGCACGCCGCGAGTCGCCCATTCGCGTGCGAGGAACATCGTGAGGGAAATCACCGCCGCTTTGCTGGCACTGTAGGCTACGACACGGGAAAGCGGGATGCGCGCGCTGGCGCTGGCGATGTTGATGATGCTGCCGCCCCCGCGTTCGCACATGGCGGGGCCAAATTCCTGACACGGAAGCAGCACTCCACCAACGAGGTTGAGGTCGAAGTTCGCGCGCCAG
>CAMBOD010000128.1 GCA_945868985.1 Prosthecobacter debontii
CAATACGCTCATATAAATCCTCGGCAGCCCATGCCTCGTAATACATTTTGCCCAGATTGTATGGAGCCTCTGCATGCCCCTGCTTAGCAGCCTTGTAATAGCACTCCACTGCTTTCACCGAATCCTTGAGCACACCGTTGCCTATATCATACATCACGCCGAGCTTGAATTGAGCTGTCGGGTTTCCCTGCTCGGCTGCTTTGCGATACCACTCCGCGGCTTTCACGGTATCCGTGAACTCATCCATCACGCCGAGGTAGTATTGAGCGTCTGCGTTTCCCTGATCAGCAGCTTTGCGCCACCACTGCACGGCTTTCACTGAATCCCTGGGCACCCCTTCGCCATTGGCATACATCCCGCCGAGGTAGGATTGAGCGACTGCGTTTCCCTGATCAGCTGCTTTGCGATACCACTCCGCGGCTTTCACTGAATCCTTGGGCACTCCATCCCCCCTAACATACATCGCACCGAGTCTGAATTGAACTGTCGGATTTCCCTGCTCGGCTGCTTTGCTATACCACTCCACGGCTTTCACTGAATCCTTGGGCGCACCTTCGCCATTGGCATACATTCGACCGAGGTTGTTTTGAGCGTCTGCGTTTCCCTGAACAGCAGCTCTGCGATACCACTCCACGGCTTTCACTGAATCCTTGGGCACTCCTTCACCATTGGCATACATCGCGCCGAGGTTGAATTGAGCTTTTGCGTTTCCCTGATCAGCTGCTTTGCCATACCATTCCACTGCTTTCTCTGAATCCTTGGGCACTCCCTCCCCTTTAGCATACATTCGACCGAGGTTGAGTTGAGCGTCATCGTTTCCCTGATCAGCTGCTTTGCGATACCATTCTTCGGCTTTCACGGAATCCTTGAGCACTCCCTCCCCAATAAAATACATCCTACCGAGTTCGTATTGAGCGTATGCGGCTCCCTTTTCAGCATCTTTCTTCAATGCCTTAAATTTGCTCTCCGACTTATCCTTATTACAACCTGCCATCGCCAAAAGAAAGAGAGCAACGCAAAATAAATTGAGGTTTTTCATACAGGGATGGATTGCCAAGTAAATTCAAGGAGCTTCCGTGCATGTAAAGGATTTATTCCTTCACTCGGGGGTGCTCGAAGCGCATCACAGGATTGCCAAAGGGATGAGTAGAGTTCTGATTTTTTGAGTGCCATAGGATTTGCGGATTGTGAGTTTCTAAATGGAAATAGCGACACCCAAGTAGCACCTCCATTGGACAAAAGCCGTCTCACCCCACAGGCATACGCACCAGCTCGCGAGAATGTATCGGCGGGGTAACTGTTTCGGTCGGGGTATGCTGCTGAAAACGAAAAGCTCCGCTGCCTAGAGATTATGAACGCTTTCGGCAGGGAGCTGGAACCTTTTGAATGGTTCCATAGCTATTTATCTACGCGGCGTGATTTTCAAGTCCTTGCAGCAAGATTTCTAAGCGTTCGTTCTCATTTTGTGGTTCGATTTCCGAATCCAAGTTTTCCAGTATTTTGTCCAAGTCCACATCTTCAGGCTCAGGTGGCAGTGGCTCATTGGAAACGACGTAGGGCTGCCCATTCATTTTGAGATGAGGTGAAAGGTTGTAGAGCTTACGACAGCAGCTCTGGATCACTCTTGCCACCAAATCAGCGTCCTCCTGAAAGCACATGATTGAGTCATGCACTGTCAAAGCCGCGATGCCTCTCTTGCGCAGACTCCCAATCACAGCACCGACAATTAAAGCCGATTCCTTTTTTTGAAGCACTACGGCGAGTGAAGCTCTCTTTTTGGCCTTTCGTATTTCAGCAGCCAATTCGGGAAACAGTTCGTCCATCACCGCTTCAATATCCTTGATCAAAGAGTGCTTCCACTTGGCCAGATTATCCAGTGAAGCGTTGGCAAATTGAACATATTTCTTCTTAATGTCATTCACAGTGCATCGCTCCATCTTCGCTGCTATTTTTTTAGCAGGAGGCAGTGAACTGTATTTTGTTTTTAGCTGTTCGCAGAGCACTTCATAAAATCGCCCTTGTTCGACAATTCTTTTGAAGTCTTCTTTTTCATCACTTGGGGACTGGTAGAGCGTCACCAGTAGCAGCGGATGACAATTTGAAATATCCACATTGATCAGTGGTTTTCCGTGAAGACGCAAATGCTTCCTCAGCTCCTTTGGAAAATTGGCGACGTTATTTGTAACCCTGCCGCCCTGACTGCCTACGCTGAAGAATAGCTCTCTCCTCTTGATCAAGTTGATGGCATAAAGTCGTTGGTTGTAGCTGTCCGTGTCCTTCTCGCCATTCAACTCGATTGGCTCATCTGCCAGTTCAATGGAATCATGTAGTTCTTTCAGGTAAAGATGCTCCTCGTTGAAATCCTTTTCCGTTAGCTCATCTTGCTTCGGCTTTGCAAATTTGTATCGGCTTTTCCCTTCAGCGAAAGTCGTGAGGACTTCAACGAATCGAGTCCGATACTTTTTGGTCAGACGATAACCTTTGCACCAACCGTATCCTGCGTGGCCAAATCTGTAGCTACCATCCACTTCGACGATCTCCAGCTCTTTGAGGTATTCCATCACCCTGCTGAAGGACTTCTTTCCAACGTAGTGCATCAACGTTTTCGCATGGAGATGGACAACCTCGGATGCAGATTTTTTTAATTTAAGCTGAGTGGTCGTGATGGGCTGGCACGACAAGGACTTCAGCGGCACGCCGGATTTCCTCTCAAAGGTGCAGCCACATGTAGTCGTCTGCACCGAACCGCCTTTTGGCGCGCCGCCGGAAAAATTCACCGAATGGGCATCGCCGCTCGAACAAAAAGGCGTGCGAGTTTTTCCCCAGCAACAATGCGGAGCCGTCCAAATCGAACTGCGAGCCGCTGGTGAGATAAGTGTGGTGCCAGTCGTTCGGTGAGCGGCTAGATTTTCCTCAGCCGCGCGCGGTGGATGGGGAGGCCTTGCGCCAAGAAGTGCTGCTCGAAATCGGTGCGCGGGTAGTCCGGTTCCTCGATCCACTCAATGCGCTCGAATCCCTTCGCGCGTGCGAGCACTTTTTCGATCCACTGAAAATACGGGAGGTCGTCCGTTTTGATGCGCACTTCGCCGCCGGGCGCGACGAGTTGATGCAGCGCGACCATGAACTCATCTTGAAATAAACGCCGCTCGTGGTGGTGGCGCTTGGGCCAGGGATCGGGAAAGCCGACGTGAACCACTTCCGCGCAGCCGATGGGCAGCAACCACTGCGCAGCGTAGAGGCTTTCAAGACGAAGGATGCGCGCATTCTCGAATCCTGCGCGACCAATGGCTCGGGAGACTTTTTCGATGCGCCCCAGTAGTCGCTCGGTGCCGAGGAAATTGCGCTCCGGATAACGCTTCGCCATCGCAAGGAGAAACGCGCCGTCGCCACAGCCGAGGTCAACTTCCAGCGGCGCAGTGCGCTCGAAAATCTCACTCATCTCTGCGCGTTGGAAATGATCTTTGGGCGTCCATATCGCGCGCTCTGCAGCGGCGATAAATGCGGCGTGTTGCTGTTTGTTCACGCGGCGGTTTAGGGAGGGGAAGAGCCTTTGCGCAAGTGCGGCCTTCGTGGGATGTGTCTTGCAGTCGTTCGCATCAGCCCTTCGTCACCGCTTCATCGAGGTTGAAGAGGGCGCGGGCGAGGACGGTCCAGGCGGCGCGCTCCGGGGTTGCGTCTTTTTCGCCGGTTGCTTTTGCAGCGTCGAGTTCCTTTGCGGCGAAGCGCGATTGCTGGGCTTCGTAAAATTTCGCGAGGGTCGTGCGCTCCTCGTCCGCCGGTTTGCGCCCGAGGACGCGCAGATATGCTTCGTTCACGCGCTCATCCACGCTGCCTTCGCGTGTGGTGAGGATTTTTCCGAGCGCCCGTGATGCTTCGAGGAAAATCACGTCGTTCAGCAGCGAGAGGGCTTGCAGTGATGTATTCGAGACATCGCGGTGTGTGATGCAGGATTCGCCGGTGGGTGCGTCGAATGTGTTGTAGAGGCCGAACGGTGCCGTGCGCTTGGAAAATGTGTAGAGGCTGCGGCGGTAGCGATCCTCGCCGTTGCTGGCGTTCCATCCGCCGCCGCCGTAGGCCGTCTCCGTCACGCTCGCGGGCTGAGGCGGTCGCACGCTGGGGCCGCCGATTTTCAGCGCGAGCAGATCGCTCGCGCGCAGGGTGGAGTCGCGGATGATCTCGGCATCGAGCCGCACGCGCGGGAAGTGAGCGAGCAGGCGGTTTTCCGGATCACGCGCGAGTGCCTCCGGCGTTGTGCGGGATGACTGCCGATAGGTCGCGCTCGTCACGATCAAGCGGTGCAATTTTTTCTGCGACCAGCCGCTGTCCATGAACTCCACCGCGAGCCAGTCGAGCAGTTCGGGATGCGACGGCGTGTCGCCTTGCAGTCCGAAATCCTCGGTGGTCTTCACCAGGCCGCGTCCGAAAAAGGCCGCCCATGCGCGATTAGCCACGACGCGCGCTGTCAGCGGATTTTCGCGCGCGACGAGCCATTTTGCGTAGGCGAGGCGGTTCGGCGGAGTGTCCTTTGGCAGCGGATTCAGCACACTGAGCACGCCGGGTTCGACGCGTTCGAGCGGCTGGAGGTATTCGCCGCGATTGCGCAGGAAAGTGGGGCGCGGATTCGATGCGGGACGTTCCTGAAAAACGAGCGTCGTCTTCGCTTGCGCGGGCTTGAGTAAAGAGCGGATCGTCTTCGCATCGTTCGCAAACTGAGGCAGCGAGAGCAAAAATGCCTCCCGAAGTTTTCCCCGTTGCGCGGCGGTCAGTTTATCATCCGGCACGTTCAGCAGCGCCTCGGTTTCCTGCGCCATATCGAGGGCGGGAGACTCGGCATCGCCTGTGGTGACGGAGATGCGGAAGCACCCGAGACTGCACGCGTAGTGCCGCCCCATGATCATTTTCAGCGTCCATTCCTTCGCGGCGGGTGCCGGTGCTGCGAGGCGGAAAATCGCCATGTGTCGCTCACCGGGGCGGTTTGCGGTGCTCCAGCCGGTCTGCGTATCGCCGTCCGTTGCGAGTTTCGCGGAGCCTCTGTTGCTGCTGATTGCGAGATTGGAATAATCCTCGATGGCGATTGGAAATCTCACCGGTTGTCCGTCCGCGCTGAGTTGGAATTCACCGAGGAAAAAGTCGCCCTTCGGCCCTTCGTAATACGCCATACCGGGGCCGTGTGCGGGCAGCGAATCGTCGGGCAGCGCCTCCAGTCGCACCGCCGTCACACCCGCAGGCAAATCGCGGAATTTCAGTTCATACGTGTCGCTCTTGGTAAAATCACCGCTCGCGAGAATAGATGCGTCCTTCCGAACGGTGAGCAGTGGCAAGTTCGATTTCGCCTCCACGGGAACGAGAGGCTGCCAGTGAATTGCGCTCTTTCGCCTGTTTGCCAGCCACTCGGAAAAATCTTTTTCCAGCGCCTGCTTTCTGCGCGCGGCGATTTGCTGCGAATCCGCAGGTGGCGCACCCACGCTGAGACGCACGCGACCGAGCGTGTGCTCCTGCCCCCACTGCTGCTCCAGTTTCACCACGAGACGCGTGCCGCCGGGAAATTGGATCGGCTTTTCGAAAGTGAACGTCGCCGAGCGGTTCACGTTCATCTTCTTGTCGTTCAGATCCACACCCCAGCCGGTTTCGGGTTTTCCATCAATCGCATCGCCCGCCGGAAAGCTCGGTTGATTCGCGCTCGACTCCGCACGCGCGATTTTTACCGGCTGCGTTTTGTCCGGTGCCGACTTCGCCGCCGCCAGCACGCTGATCTCGGTTAGCACAAAGCTCCCGCTCTTCGCACGGCCCGGCGCTTTGTTTGGAAAGGACGCATCGGCGAGCGCTTCGAGTTTCAATTCGCTGATCTCCGCGCTCTCGCTTTCGATGACGATGGTGGTCGTTTCCTTCTCCGGGCCGTTGGGCGGAAAGAGCGCCGAATTATCGTTGAGCAATTTCGCCTGCGCGCCGCTCGCCGTCTGCACGTTGAGCGGACGCAACTGCGTCCACTTTTCCGTATCGAGCGGATATTTCTCCGGTAGTTCCGCGAGCTTCTTCGCCGCGTTTTCGGCATTCAGTTTCGCTGCTTCCACCGCCTCGGGGGAGGGGAGATCCAGATCGAGTTCGTCCGCATTATCCATGAACGCCATCATCTGAAAATACTCACGATGCGGGATCGGATCGTATTTGTGTGTGTGGCACTGGGCGCAGCCGAGTGTGAGGCCGAGCCACGTCGCGCCGGTCGTCGCCACGCGGTCGGTCATGGCGTTGAAGCGAAACTCCAGCGGGTCAATCCCCCCTTCTTCGTTCAGCATCGTGTTGCGGTGAAAACCGGTCGCCACCTTCTGCTCGCGAGTCGCCCCCGGCAGCAGGTCGCCGGCGATTTGCTCAATGGTGAATTGATCAAACGGCATGTCCGCGTTCAGCGCATTGATGACCCAGTCGCGCCACGGCCAGATGCTGCGCTCGCGGTCCTTTTCGTAGCCGTTCGTGTCTGCGTAACGCGCGAGGTCGAGCCACCGGCGCGCCCAGCGCTCGCCGTATTGCGGCGAGGCCAGCAGCTTGTCGGCGAGCGATTCGATTGCAGCCTGCCTGTTTTCTGCGGCGGCCTTTACAAAAGCATCCACCTCCGCAGGAGTCGGCGGCAGACCGATGAGATCCAAATGGAGACGCCGGCACAGCGTGGCCGCATCCGCCTCGGGCGACATCTTCAACT
>CAMBOD010000129.1 GCA_945868985.1 Prosthecobacter debontii
TCTCGACGAGACAATCACCCGCAACTGACACAACCGATGCTCGACGCAAAAACTCAATTTCAACTCTCCCGCCGCCGCTTCCTGTCACAAACGGCCACAGGCTTTGGCATGATGGCGCTGGCCGATCTCCTCGGCACCGATTCCATCGCCGCAGGACTCGGTCTGCGAGGCGGACGTTCCCACGGCGTGCTCGGCGCTCCACACTTCGCACCGAAGGCGAAACGCGTCATCTACCTCTTCCAATCCGGCGGCCCGAGTCACATGGATCTTTTCGACTACAAGCCCGTGCTGAACGAGCAGAACGGAAAGGACATTCCTGCAAGCATCCTCGGGACACAGCGCGTGTCGCTGATGACGCGCGATAAAGGACGCCGCGCTTTCGGTTCGCCCTACAAATTTGCGCAGCATGGCGAAAGCCGCGCGTGGGTCAGCGAGTTGATGCCGCACACCGCAAGCGTGGTGGACGAACTGTGCTTCATCAAATCGCTGCAAACCGAGCCCATCAACCACGACCCCGCCGTCACTTTCATCCAGACGGGCCGCGCCATCACGGGACGCCCCGCCTTTGGATCATGGATGCACTACGGACTCGGCAATGCCAGCAAGGATCTGCCTGCGTATGTCGTGATGATCAGCGGCGCCACCGATCAACCCATCCTCAGCCGATACTATCACAACGGTTTTCTCCCGAGCCGCTTTCAAGGCGTGCAATTTCAGTCCGCAGGCGACCCCGTGCTTTTTCTCTCGAACCCGACGGGCATTGATCATCACAACCGCGGCGAGATCATCGGAACGATCAATCAACTCAACGCACTGCAACACGCGCAGAGCGGCGACCCGGAGATCGAAGCGCGCATGGATTCGTTTGAAATGGCCTACCGCATGCAGACCTCGGTGCCGCAACTCATGGACTTTGCGAGCGAACCAAAGGAAGTCCTCGCCATGTATGGCCCCAATGTGACGAAGCCCGGCAGCTACGCCTACCAGTGTCTCATGGCGCGTCGTCTCGCCGAGCGCGATGTGCGTTTTGTGCAAATTTTCCACGCCGGGTGGGACCATCACACCGGCCTGCGCAAAGATATGAAACGCCAGACTGATTCATGCGACCAGGCGTCTGCCGCGCTGATCAAAGATTTGAAAATGCGCGGCATGTTGGAAGACACGCTCGTCGTGTGGGGCGGAGAATTTGGCCGCACTGCATACTCGCAGGGCGACGACTTGAACGGCCGCGACCATCACCCTCGCTGCTTCACGATCTGGATGGCCGGCGGCGGCATCAAGCCGGGCATCACCATCGGCGCGACGGACGACTTCGGCTACAACGTAGTCGAGGGCACCATCCACGTCCGTGACCTGCACGCCACGATGCTCCATCTGCTCGGCATCGATCACCAGCGTTTCACTTTCAAAAACCAGGGTCTCGACGACCGCCTCACGGGCGTCGAGCCAAGCAGGATCATCAAAGAGATTCTGGCGTGAGTGAGTTCTGAAGGGGCACTCGTTCATTTTCACAACACTGCGGATCAAAATTACACACACTGCGGCGCGCGCTTGCCCGGCATGGCGGTGGTTGCGTAGCTTGCGCGCACTTTGGAAACACCCGAGACACTCGCCATCATCGCCGGAAACGGCAGCTATCCGTTCGCAATGGCGCGCGGCGCTCGCAAGGCGGGCGTGCGGCGCGTGGTGGTGGCTGCGTTCACCGGCGAGACGAACGAGGCACTCGCCAATGAAGTGGATGAAATCGCGTGGATGCGCGTGGGCCAGCTCGGCAAGCTGCTCGCCTTCCTCGAAAAAACCGGGGCGAAGCACGCCGTGATGGCCGGACAGATCGCGCCGAAGAATCTTTTCGACCTGCGGCCTGATTTCAAAACGCTCTTCATGCTCGCCAAACTCAAGCGCCGCAATGCGGAGACCATCTTCCGCGCCATCGGCGAAGAGATGGAGCAGGTCGGCTGCGCGCTCATTCCCGCGACGAGTTTCATGGACGATCACCTCGCAGGAAGCGGTCTTCTTTTCGGCCCGAAAATCAAACCGCGCATCGAGGATGAACTGCGCTTCGGCCACGAAATCGCGAAGGAAGTCAGCCGTCTCGACATCGGCCAGACGGTGCTCGTAAAAAACGGCACGGTGCTCGCGGTGGAGGGATTTGAGGGCACGAACGAGTGCATCAAACGCGGCGGCGCCCTCGGTCGCGGCGATGCAGTGATGGTGAAAGTCAGCAAGCCCGGCCAGGACTTGCGATTCGATGTCCCCGTCGTCGGCCCAGTGACCATCGAGACCTGCGCCGCCGCCGGAGTGCGCGTCATCGGCATTGAAGCCGGCAAAACCATCCTCCTCGACCGCGACCAAATCGCCGCCCTAACCGCCCAGCACAAAATCTCGCTCTACGGACTCACTGCATGACCAAATCCGAAATCCGAAATCCGAAATCCGAAATCCGTCTGGGCGTCGTCGGCACTGGCAGCATGGGGAAAAACCATGCGCGCATTTTTTCCGAACTACCGGATGCGAAGTTCGCCGCCATCCTCGATACGCGCGCCGAGACCGCCAGCGAGATTGCCGCGAAATACGGTGCGAAACCCGTCATGTCGCTTGATGAATTTGCATCGCTCGTGGACGCCGCCACCATCGCCACACCCACCGTCACGCACTTTGAAATCGCGAAGGCGCTGCTCGAACGCGGCAAGCACGTGCTCGTCGAAAAACCCTTCACCGAAACACCCGAGCAAGCGCGCGAATTGTGCGACCTCGCGCAGGGGCGCGGACTCGTCCTGCAAGTCGGACACATCGAGCGATTCAACCCCGTCATGTCCGCACTTGAGGAACGCCTCAACGCCCCTCGCTTCATCGAAGCCACGCGCCTCTCGCCGTATCCGGGCCGCAGCCTCGATGTCGGCGTCGTGCTCGACGTGATGATCCATGACCTCGAAATCATCCTCCACCTCGTCCGCTCCCCGTGGACGCAGGTGGACGCCGTCGGCGTGCCCATCTTGAGCAAACGCGAAGACATCGCTAACGTCCGCATCCGCTTCGAGAACGGCTGCGTCGCCAACATCACCGCATCCCGCATCAGCCAGGAAAAAGTCCGCAAGATTCGCGTCTTTCAAAGCGACGCCTACCTCTCGCTCGATTACCAGCGGCAGGACGGCTACCTCCTCCGCCTCGCGCGCAGCGACGAACGCGAGAGCAGCTTCGTCGGCAAACTCCTCGGCCTCGCGGGCGGCGGCACCATCGTCACCGAATTCGCCGGCAAACGCCTCGTCCGTGAGCCAGTCCCCATCGAAAAAGACGAACCCCTCAAGCGCGAACTCGTCTCCTTCGTCGAATGTGCCCGCGCCGGTTCCCAGCCAAAAGTCAGCGGCCACCAAGCCACCGCCGCCCTCGAACTCGCCCTCGAAATCACGAGGCAGATCGAGGCATCTCAAATGCCGACCGCATGAAGCTGTATATCGTAGCTGGTGAGGCCAGCGGGGATTCGCGCGGGGCGGAGCTGATGCGCGCGCTGCGGGAGAAAATGCCCGGCGTGGAGTTCCTCGGTGCGGGCGGGCGGGAGATGCGCGCCCTCGCGGGCGATGCGATTTTTGACTGGGCGGACGAGGCGGTCGTCGGGCTGTGGGATGTGCTGAAAAAATACGGTTACTTCCGCCGCCAGCTCGCGCGGATGCTCGATGAAATCACCGCCGCCGCGCCCGATGCGCTCGTGACGGTGGACTATCCGGGCTTCAACCTGCGCCTCGCACAGGCGGCGAAAGCGCGTCTGCCGAAATTGAAAATCATCCACTACGTCTCGCCACAAGTATGGGCGTGGCACCGCGGGCGCATCCCGAAAATGGCGCGCTATCTCGACCTGATGCTGTGCCTTTTCCCCTTCGAGATTCCGCTCTACGAGCAAAGCGGGCTGCACGCCGTGTGCATCGGCCATCCGCTGCTCGATACACTCGTGAGCCAGCGCACCGACGCGCCCCGCGATGCGCAACTCGTCGCGCTCCTCCCCGGCAGCCGCAGCAAGGAAGTGCGCAAGATTTTCCCCGTGATGCTCGACGCCGCCGTGCATCTGCGCATGTCGCGTAACCGCCTCCGCTTTGAAGCCTCCGCCGCCAGCGAAGCGCTCGCCGCCGAGATGCGCGAAATTCTGCGCACGCGCGGAAAGGACGACAGCTTCTGCCCCATCACCATCGGCACCGCGCACTCGCTCATGCAGCGCGCGGGCGCGGGCATGGTGTGCAGCGGCACGGCCACGCTGGAGGCGACCTACTTCGGTCTGCCGATGGTCATTCTCTACAAAGTCGCATGGCTCACCTACGTCATCGGACGGCGCTTATTGAAAATCCCGTGGCTCGGCCTGCCCAACGTCCTCGCCGGGCGTGAAATTGCGCGCGAGTTTTTGCAGGGCGATGCGGAACCGAGTCCCATTGCAAGCGAACTCCTGCAACTGCTCGAACACCCCGCCACGCGCGAAGCCCAGCAGCGCGCGCAGAGCGAAGTCATCGCCAGCCTCGGCGAGCGGGGAGCCGCAGCGCGGGCGGCAGCGGCGATTGTGGAGGCGCTCGGAAAATAGGCAGCGTATGTCCGCACTCCACGCCGCAACGCCGCCGCTGCTCATCAGGGCGCTCAGCTTTGCGCTTGCGCTTGTAGTGGTCGCGGGAGTGGCGGTCGCCGCGCTGATGGCGCTGGATTACGAATGGCGATGGAGCGCCGTGTGGAGCTACCGGCAGATTTACTTCGATGGCTGGATCGCCACGCTCGCCATCGCTGCGATTGCACTGCCTGCGAGTTGCGTGCTCGGGTTGGTGTTCGCACTTGCACGACGCGCGGCCTTTCTCCCGCTGCGCTACGTCTCGCGCATCTATGTAGAGCTGACGCGTGGCGCTCCGTTGCTCGTGCAGATTTACCTCTACTTTTACGTCTTTGGCCATGTGCTGCGAATGGAAAGCCGATATATCGCCGGGCCGCTCATCCTCGCGACATTCACCGGCGCGTATATCAGC
The DNA here is from genome assembly GCA_945868985.1 of Prosthecobacter debontii. Classification (GTDB taxonomy): domain Bacteria; phylum Verrucomicrobiota; class Verrucomicrobiia; order Chthoniobacterales; family Chthoniobacteraceae; genus SXWH01. The sequence continues at coordinate 4,992 of CAMBOD010000129.1, forward strand.
GAAATCATCCGCGCCGGGATCGAAAGCGTGGGCCGCTCGCAGCTTGAAAGCGCGCGCGCCATCGGCCTCACCACCGCGCAGACATACAGGTTCGTCATTTTCCCGCAGGCCATCCGCCAAGTGCTGCCGGGTCTCGCGGGGCAATTCGTCTCGCTCGTCAAAGACTCCTCGCTCCTCTCCATCATCGCGCTGAATGAATTCACGCAGGCCGGCACGAACGTGAACAGCTTCACCTTCGCGCCGTTCGAGAGCTACCTGCCGCTCGCCGTGGGCTATCTCATCATCACACTGCCCATCTCGCTCTGGACGCAGCGGCTCGAATCGCGTTTGAAGTTCGACACCTAAATGCTCATCGCCTTCAATAAACCCTACGGCGTCCTCAGCCAGTTCACTCCCGACGGCTCCCCCCACCGCCCGCTCGCCGATTTCAAATTCCCGCGCGACGTGTATCCGATCGGTCGTCTCGATGCCGAAAGCGAGGGCCTGCTCCTGCTGAGCGACGAACCTTTCCTCAACAAAAAACTCCTCGCCCCCGAGCACGCCCACTCGCGCACCTATTGGGCGCAAATTGAACGCATCCCCACGCGCGACGACCTCGACCGACTGGAAAAAGGCATCGTCATCGGCAAAACAAAAACCCTCCCCTGCCGCGCATGGTTGCTCGACCCGCAGCCATTCATCGCCGCGAGAAATCCGCCTATTCGCTTCCGCAAAAACGTCCCCGACTGCTGGCTCGCGCTATCATTGATCGAGGGAAAAAATCACCAGGTCCGCCGCATGACCGCCGCCATCGGCCATCCCACGTTGCGCCTCATCCGCGTGCGCATCGGCGAATTCGACCTCGGCGGCATCATGCCCGGCCAGTGGCGCGAACTCACCACCGGCGAACGCGCCCGCATCTTCGCCGGCCAGCGCTCCACCAACATCTGTGCATAGAGAAAAATCGCACGTAACTGCCGCGAAATCACCACCACCAAGGAAAACTGCTTGCCGAGCGCCGCATCGCTCCACATATTCCGCGCCCTCAATTCAGAGTGACCCTATCGTCTAGCGGTTAGGACACTCCCCTTTCACGGGAGTAACCGGGGTTCGATTCCCCGTAGGGTCGCCATGAGATTCCCCCCACACGGAAAAAGCCCGCTGCGGATTCGGCAGCCCGCTTGCAACCACTCTTGAATTCACAGCGTCCCCGCTTCGATTTGATCCAGATAAATGAAGTCCGGCGCTTTCACTCCCGCCTCCGCGCGGATCTTCACGAGCTTTGGCGACTCAAAAAAACGCCTCGCATCCTCAATCGAAGTCCATGCCGAGAAATGCACAATCCGGTTCGGATCATTTTGATACTTCAGCACCTGATAAGACCGCTCCCCCGCCTCCTTCCGAATGCCCGCAGCCGCATCAAAGACCTTCTTCCAGGCCGGATAGTCCGCCACCTCGTGAATGATTAAAACGTATTGCATGCGGCATTGCTCTAAACGCTGCTCCATACTTTGACAGCACGAACGCGAAGTGTTTCACGGTTTTTTCCTATCGCCCATCGAGTGAGATGGTGATGATTTGCTCCTTCGTTTTCTCGACGACGAGTTTGTCTATGAGGGGTGCGCCTCCGTAGGTGGTTTCGATGAGGCAGTGGTGACCGGGGGGAAGACGGAAGGTGAGGATGTTGTTGAGATCCGCAGT
>CAMBOD010000130.1 GCA_945868985.1 Prosthecobacter debontii
GTATCGGTCTTTTTGAAATACACCTCGGTGGCAGCCGAAGGTTTAGCCGGGGGCTTGGCGGGCTGTTCCGGTTCGTCCTGCTCGTTGTTTTGCGGCAGTTCCTTGTTTCGCGGCGGCTCGCTGGCAATGGGCGGCTTTGGGATTTCAGACGATGGCGGCGCCTGGGGAGGCTCCGTTTGTTTGTGGTGCGAAGTGTATTCCGCCAGCGAGACATTGCCGTCGCCATTCGTGTCCAGCTTGTTAAAATATTCCTCCACCGCCGCTGAGTTTGTCTTCGCAGAAAGGCCGGTCTTGAATTCCTCCGCGCTCAGCACCCCGTCGCTGTCGGTGTCCAGCTTCTTAAAAAACTCAGCCGCCTTCGCGGCTGACTGCTGGCCAGCGGCCGTGGTTGTTTCTGCAAGTGAAGCAGAAAATGCAAATGCAGTCGTGCTCAGAATCGTGATGAGTCTTTTCATAGGAATGTTGCGATTGAAACCGACGCTCGGCACGGCGTCTCGCGACTATGCTCCCTACTCAATCACCGGCAAATCAAAATTGTTGCACATGTTTTTCGTCAAACCGATCATGGCGTTTGAAGGCAAAGCATCTCGGCAAAAAAAGTGCGGCTCCCCGCAGCCGATAGGCTAACGGAGAGCCGCTGTTCCCCCCAGAACGATGAAGAAAATATACGTGTTCGTATTTTATGCAAGAAAAATCTTTGGCTTTTTTGAAAAAAGTTATGGGATGCTTTTTGCACCTGTTTTCGATTCTGAAAATGACTCCCATCTTCCGCCACTTGTGCTCTTCGGTTGGTATGCGGTTTGAAGTGCCGTAGCTTCATTCCGGAGATGAAGCACAGCGGAATTCAAAGATCGAAAAATAATCGCGGTCACTTTCAACCTCATCTGTTTGTCTCGCCCCCCTGCGCGGTGCATGGCTGCTATGAGCGTTCTATGCGCCGCTTCGCTCTTTGCAAACGACTCCGTAGCGCCTGACTCTATGCGCCAGTCATTTCAAGCAAGCTGATTGTAGGAAATGAAATTATATTTACTTGCGCCTCAAGAAGATGCGGATTAATGCGATGTCTGTGGGCCCCACACCGGTGATTTGTGACGCCTCAACCGTAGTTTTCGGCCTCCGCGTGTTCAGCTTTTGGCGTGCTTCATTGCTCAAGCTGTGGATTTTAGAATAATCAATGTCATTAGGAATCTGCGTGTCATCTTCCTTGATTTTGGCGACACTTGATTCCTGACGCTGGATGTAGCCGGCATATTTCGATTCAATATCAATCGCCTCCCAGTTTTCATCAAGGAATTGCCTCCGCAATTCATCCGGCAATTGCTCAGGGTGATTATTCGGGCGTTTCAGCCATTGACTGAGGCGGACTCCGTCATGGTTGGTGCTTTCCGCGAGTTTACGAATTTGTGCGAGCGATTCCAGTTTGCCCTGCAATTTTTCCCACCGGAAGCTGTCCACTAGGCCGTTTACGTAGCCAAGTGTCGTGAGACGAATATCTGCATTGTCCTGACGCAATAAAAGCCGGTGCTCGGCGCGACTGGTGAACATCCGGTATGGCTCGTCGGTTCCCTTCGTTACGAGATCATCAATAAGCACACCGATATAAGCCTGGGATCGCTCCAGGACAAACTCGGACTTCCCAAGCGCCTTTCGAGCTGCATTTGCTCCGGCGACCAAACCTTGTGCTGCCGCTTCTTCGTAGCCGGATGTCCCGTTGATTTGTCCGGCAAAATATAGACCCGGCACACGTTGAGTTTCCAAGGTATGTCGGAGCTGCGGCGGCGGGCAATAGTCATACTCTACCGCATAGCCGGGCCTGAGCATGTGGGCGTTTTCCAGTCCGGGAATAGTTTTTAGAAAGTCCATCTGCACCTCCATCGGCAAGCTCGTGGAAACGCCGTTTACGTAATACTCCTCTGTATGCCAGCCCTCCGGCTCCAGAAAGATTTGGTGCGCTGTTTTGTCGGCAAACTTCACGACTTTATCCTCGATGGAGGGACAATATCTCGGCCCGATACCTTCAATCCGACCCGCATAAAGCGGCGATTGATGCAAGTTGGCTTTGATAATCTCGTGCGTCTTCTGGTTTGAGTGTGTAATCCAGCAAGGCCGTTGTTCCACGTGGAACCGGTCGTCTTCCCAATAATTCAGATTGTAGTTCTCGTGTTTTTGCTTGGTAAGCAATTCAGGGCAATAGCTGAAAGGACGCACTGGCGTATCGCCCGGTTGCGCCTCGCATTTACTGAAATCAATCGTTCTTCCATTGAGTCGGCACGGGGTTCCGGTTTTAAAGCGCTGAACTTCAAATCCCAGTTCCCGCAACGAATCACTGAGTGTGGATACCGTATCTCCCATGCGGCCGCCGGTTTGGTTTTGCAGTCCAATATGCATCAAGCCACGCATAAAGGTGCCGGTTGTAATCACCACCGACTTTGCCAAGATCCGCAGACCTAGATTGGTTTCAACTCCTTTCACTCCATCCTCGTCCACCAATATCCGAATCGCATTTCCCTGAACTATGTCTATCTGTTCCTGATTCTCCAAGGCTACCTTGGCGCGGAACTGATAAGCCTTTTTGTCACACTGCGAACGGGGTGCCCGGACACTCGGACCTTTTTGCCCATTCAGCATCCGAAACTGAATACACGTCGCATCTGTATTCAGCCCCATGAAACCACCCAGAGCATCAATCTCGCGAACGATTTGTCCCTTAGCCTGTCCGCCGATCGCCGGGTTGCAGGACATCTGACCGATTGTGTCCAAATTCTGAGTCATCACCACAGTCTCGCACCCAAGCCGAGCCGCAGCCATCGCAGCCTCGATGCCGGCATGACCCGCTCCAATCACAGCGACATCATACTTTTTTGGAAAAGTGAACATACTTCAACCTATGCGATTACATCCTGTGTATTCAATACAAATGAGCTATAGCTGCCCTTCCATATGTTCCACATGGAACGCTCGACATCACAACATGCAGGCCGCGATCATTCCCGATTGAAGCTGTTTTTTGCCAGGGAAGGGGGAATATAGTTCAGCACATAAACAATCTCCCTCGCGCTCAGCTTGCCCTGTAAAGAATTTGCCGGCGCGTTTGCCTTTGTGGTGGGGACTTTGAGAAAAGGCGCATCGCTCGGCTTTCCATGAATTGCTCAGCTGTGGATTACAACGAAGCCCCTGCCGGAATGAAGCAGGTGCTTGTTTCCAATGGCATCTGGAAGCAATGGCACAAGATAGGACTACCGGTCGAAAATGCAAGGGTCTTATGTAGCTGAGGCAGGATGAAGCGGTATAAACTGCACATCCACAATGAAGAACAAGTATGTAAAAGGCGCGCGCATATCGGAGCGAAAATTTCGGGAAGTGTTGAAGTATTTTGCGCATGATCTTCCTGTGCTGACGGCGTCCAAACTTTGCGGGTTGAATTACCGCACCGTGCATCGGCTCTGCGAGTTGTTGAGGCAGCGAGTGGTCGCTATCGCGGTGCAGGAAAGTCCCTCCTTGGGTGGGGAGGTGGAGATTGACGAGAGCTACTTTGGACCGCGTCGTGTGCGCGGTAAACGGGGGCGTGGTGCTGGCGGTAAAATCCCCGTCATCGGCCTGCACAAGCACGGAGAGAACGTCTATCTGAACGTGGTCAATAACTGCTCAAAGCAAGAACTGATGCCGATTATCACCGGACGGGTCATCGAAGGAACCGACATCTACACCGACGGCTGGAAGGCTTACGACAGCCTCGTCCTCAAGGGCTACGAGCATCATCGCATTCATCATCATCAAAACCAGTTCGCTCGCGGCAGAAACCATGTCAACGGCATCGAAAGCTTTTGGAGCTACGCCAAATTCCGCTTCCTCAAACTGCGCGGCGTCCGCAAGGAACGTTTCCTCCTCCACCTCAAAGAATGTGAGTGGCGTTTCAACCACCGCCGCTCTATTCTCTACACACTCTTACTTTCCATCCTCCGCAAATATCCGCTCTCAGCTACATAAGACCCTAGCTAACTTGTTTGAAGTAAGATGCTTCCCATTTCTGTTGCCCTTATTCCTGATTGAGAGAAAAAATTGGATTTTCTACGGATTCGATAGGGAGTCGGGCCGGAGCAGGACGAGGCCGGTTCTCGTGGGTGAGCTCCACACGCCGTGTGCAGCATTTTCCCCCTGCACGAATACGCCGCTCATTCTGTATAGTTTTTTCGATAGTGCGTTAAAAAATGTGCCCGAGAATACGCCATTGCGTGGCGAAATTTTCAACGCTGCTTTCAATCGCTTGGAATTGTCAAATGCCACCTGATATGCGCCGAAATCAGGACGGTTGCCGAGGAGGGCGCGCTCGGTTCTCGGCTTTGGCAGGATGCCAGCGGCGACAGTTAAGTTGGAATTGAAGTTCTCTGTTGTCTCCACTTGCAACAAGCATGTGTTGGATTTTGGCTCGATGTAGTTCGAGCCGTGTGCCGTGACGGTTCTTATGAATCCGGTGGGATAAAGGCGGTCTTTGCGAATCCGCGGCTTGGTCCAGTGTAAGCTGGCTTGCACAATTACTCGATCCGCGTCGACCCTCGTGAAGACGATGTCTCCAAACATACTGCCGGTGCCTTTGTAGAGCGCGGCATAAAATGGAACTGTGTCATCCACTCTCAATATGCTGGATGAGGAAAAACTGCGGTTATCACCTGTGCGCCCTCTAAAGGAGACCGCGCCGCTATTATTGATCGAAACGGTGGTGTATCCGCTGCCCTGCGGGGTGGTTCTTCGTGTATCTGGAGCGGGCAGGGCGATGGTGTAGATTCCCTTGAGAGGCGGACGATTGTTGGAGGACCATGTGTTCAGTGGAGCAGTGAATTCGACGACTTCTGCGCCATTGGTGAGGCGGCAGTCTATGCCCGACGGGCCTTCGATGTGAAATTGTATATCGAGTTGCAAGGCGGAGAGTGGCGGTGTGCGCTGGATGCTGGCGGTGTAGCGCCCATTGGCATCGAATTCGGCTTTGAAGGGATATATCAAGCCTGCATAAAGCAGCTTGGCGGTGAATTTGCCCTCCGGATTTACTGACAGCGTGAGATAACCCGATTCCTCGTGAATCTGATGCGTGCCAACCACCGCGCTAGAATAGGTGCCACGGTAAAGATAGTAGGGATTGCGAATGGTTACGCTGGCTTCGGAGATGGTGCCTTCTCCATTTGGGGCCGAACTGATAGCGTAGTTAAAAGTATCCTCCCCCTTAAAAGAATTTGAAGGGGTATAAACGACGACATTGTCAGGGCGGATTTCAGCACGCCCGCGCCCGGGTTTTGAAACTGCAAAGAGAAATATCGGCCCGCTGGGTGTGGTGTCATTACTGGTCAGGTTGTCAAGCGTGTAGGGGCCCCGCACTAAGGTGCTGTTGTATGTGTCGTTGTTAGCCTTAAAGGGCACTGCCTGAGCAAAGCTCGTCCTAGCTCCGAAGAGCAGTGTCAAAATGACTAAAGTAAATAAGTAGCAAGTTCTCATGGTAGGTATGTTTGTGGCTCGGATTTCAGGGATGCATGCGATGCTGTGAACCGCCCGAACGGAAACTCACGCTACCCACACAAGTGGATTGTTCAACTGGGAATTTCACGAAAGAGTCAATCCATCTAGCGGCCGAACTTCTTTCGCGGTCGCAGTGCCGCCGCCCTGTTTCGCTTTCTCCGTGTCGAGGTCTTTGATGACTTGCGCGAGGCTGGCGAGGTGGCCTGTGGCCTTGCCTCCAGCAGCGAAGTCGGCGGCGTTGTCTTTTCCAAATGTCTGGATTTATTTTGATTGACGGATGCTAGGCGCATCGCAGCTTTACGGCCTCCGCCACAACGGACGCTTCAGGGCCAACACGCCAGACGCAATTACTATCACCATATGATTACGCGCAGAAAAATGATCCATGGAGTGGCAACCGGTGTCGGGGCGTTGCTTGGCACCAGCTTGTTTCCAGACATTGCCCGCGCTGCGGAGAAACCGATCATTCAGACGCCTGGCAGTCCGAAGCGGGTTATTTTCTTTTTACAAAATCACGGCTTTGACCCCCTGACCTGTATCCCTAAGGACCTCAACAAGGAAAGCTGCGCTCTCGACGGCTTGACGCTTGAAAAGCCCATGCAGGCTTTGGAACCTTACAAAAACAGGATGCATATCATCACCGGTTTGCATGGCCGGCATACGAACCCGGGACATAGCGCGTATTTCGGGGCCCTCGGTGCTTATCGTGGTGGAACTGGCGTCCCTCCTTCTGCCGCGACCATTGATTATGTGCTCAGCCGGGCGCTCCCGCAGACCATCATGCCGCCGCTGTGCATCGGCATGGAGTCGCTGGATAGCATGAGAGCGCGCCCGACTCTCGCCACGCTTTCCGCATCGGGGCCGAATCAGCCGATCTTCATGCATTGCGACCCCTCCATGCTCTATCAGATGCTTTTCGGCAGTATCGCTGAAGGCGCGATCAAGCAGCACTACGAAGCTCGTTCCAATGTGATGCTGGAAGTGGAGCGCGCGGCTCAGCTCAAAAACAAAGGATTACCGATGAGCGACGGCGAGCGCTATGGAAGGTATGTCAGCGGATTTAGGGACCTGAACGGATTGACTGAAAAACTATCCGGGATTTCGGACCGGCTCAAAAAATTCGCCCCGAAACTCGATGACCGTTA
>CAMBOD010000131.1 GCA_945868985.1 Prosthecobacter debontii
CTTGAGCTTTACCGGGAGGCGCTGAGGGAAGTGGACGGAATTGTTCAGGCCGACCAGGAGGACTCGGATGTTCTCATCGCCCGCGTTCGCTTCCTCCTCCACCTCACAAAATGGAGCGCAGCCGCCCGACTTTCCGCTCGCGGTGAAGAACTATACCGCGACGAAGATGAATTCACGGTGCAGCACGCATTTGCCCTCCACCAACTCGAGCGCGGCGATGAAGCGGCGCGTGTTCTTCTGGAAGCTCCCGAGTGGCTGCGAAGGACGGGAATTCTGCACTACAATCTCGGCTGCTACGAAGCGCGTTGGGGAAATCTGGTCGTGGCTCGCCAGTGCTTGCAGGCTGCGATTCAGATGAACGCCGCGATGAAGAAAAACGCGCGCCAGGATCCCGATCTCAGCATCCTTTGGAGCTGAGCGAAACGAAGCTACTCACGTATTCTCTCACTGCCTCGCGCCAGGCGCGCGGTTGCTCTCCGATGATGGACGCCAGCTTGTCCGTGCTCATCGCAGTATTCGGCGGGCGCTTCGCGATGAAGGCTTTCAAATCGGCCATCTTTAATGCGCCAACGGTGCGCGCTTTCAACTCCATTCCGGCCTCCGCAGCGCAATCGAGCGCGAACTGCCCATACTCCTGCCACGTGCATTGCCCGCCGTTGCAGAGATGCAGCAGACCGCCGACCGGTTTTTGGAAAAGCAACGGTCGCAGCAGATGCGCGGCGTCGAGTGTGTAAGTCGGCACCGCGATTTTATCGGCGATGGCTGCCACGCTTTCCTCGGTGCGTGCACGCTGGAGGATTTGATCCACAAAGCTCGGCCTGTCCGGCCCAAACACCCACGAGACACGCACGGCGAGGTGTTTATCCGAAACTTCAAGCAACGCCGTTTCCCCCGCCTTCTTTGAAGCTCCGTAGTGGCTGATGGGCAGTGCCGCATCCTCCTCGGTGTAAGCGCCCACTTTCGCTCCATCGAAAACGTAGTCCGTGCTGATCTGAATGCACCGTGCACCCTTTTTCGTGCAGATTTCGGCGAGAACGCGCACTGCGTCCGCATTGATTTGCTTTGCCTCATCTGGATGCGTCTCACAGCGATCCACGTTCGTCTGTGCAGCGCAGTTCACGAGCACGGCGAAATCGAGCGGCTCCAGCGTCGCGCGCAATTGATCCGGTTGCGAAAGATCCAACTCCTGACGTGCAAAGCCGGTGACATCTTCGCCAGCAGCCCGCCACTCGCGAGCGAGCGCAGCACCGAGGCGTCCACCTGCTCCCGTGATGATGATTCGCCTTCTCACGACTTTTTCCTCAGCGGCTCCCACCACGCGCGGTTTTCAACATACCACGCAATCGTCTCTCGGATTCCTCGATGTGGGCGATGCTTCGGTTTCCAGCCGAGTTCGCTCTGCGTCTTGCTCGAATCAATCGCGTAGCGCCGGTCGTGGCCGAGCCGGTCGGTCACATATTTGATGAGCGATTCCGGCTTTCCGAGTTCAGCGAGGATCAGCTTCACCACTTCGATGTTCGTCATCTCGCCATCGCCACCGATATTGTAAACCTCGCCCGCGCGTCCGTGCTCCAGCACCGCGAGAGCCGCCTCGTTGTGGTCGTGGACGTGAATCCAGTCGCGCACATTCAGCCCGTCGCCATAGACCGGCAGCGGCAGGTCAGCGAGCGCGTTGGTGATCATGAGCGGGATCAGTTTTTCGGGAAATTGATACGGCCCGTAGTTGTTCGAGCATCGCGTCACCAACACATCCTGCTTGAACGTGTGAAAGTGCGCCAGCGCCAGCAGGTCTGCGCTCGTCTTGCTCGCCGAATACGGCGAACTCGGCTGCAACGGCGACTGCTCCGAAAATCTCCCCGTCGGCCCCAGCGAGCCATACACCTCGTCTGTCCCGATTTGCAAAAAGCGCCGCACCTTGTGCCGCCGTGCCGCATCCAGCAGCACACTCGTTCCCACCACGTTTGTGTGGATAAAAGCCAGCGGCCCGCTGATGGAGCGATCCACGTGCGACTCCGCCGCGAAGTTCACCACCGCATCATAATTCCCCTTCGTAAAAAGCACCTCCATCGCCGCCACATCCGCGATGTCCGCCTTGTGAAAAACGTATCGCGCTCCAAATGGACGAACAAACTCCGTAAGATTCGCCGGATTTCCCGCATACGTCAGTGCGTCCACATTTTCCACGATCCAATCGTGCCGCGCCGTGAGTAGCAGCCTCACAAAATTGCTGCCGATAAAGCCGCAGCCGCCAGTAACAAGAATTCGCATCCCCGCCCTGTAGCAGCGCACACGCTGAGCGCCAAAAGATTTTCACCGGGACTTCATTCATGCTCGGAAGCAGTGCGTTCCCGCCAACGTTTCTGTTGACCACAAAACACCACCGCGCTCTATTTCCCGCTCAAACAATTCGGGCTGTGGCTCAGCTTGGTAGAGCGCTTCGTTCGGGTCGAAGAGGCCGTGGGTTCGAATCCCACCAGCCCGACCACTTTAGGGTCACCATTTTTGGTGCGCTTCGTGCGCTCAAATGAGCCAGCATCTGTGGCACGGCGGCTTGACAGGATGGCTTTACTGCAAAGACAAGGGCAGCACATTTTCACCGAGTGAATCCGTATATGAAAAACACCACGACGACCGCCCGGACTACGAACGCAGATGGTGGCTGGCTGCGTTTGTTTTTACTGCTGACCATCGCGTTCTGGATGACTGGCTGCGCTGGGAGTGTGAAGGATACGAGCCGGACTTTTACCTGTGTGGTGATTGATGCGGGACACGGTGGGCACGACAACGGGGCGACTTCGCGCTGGGGCGGACGGGAAAAGGATAATGCTCTGAATACGGCGATGCGCTTGCAGCCGAAGCTGGAGGCAGCGGGGTTTCGCACGGTGATGACGCGGAGGGACGATACGTTCATCCCGCTCGACAGACGCGCTGCGATCTCGAACCGGCAGGACAACACGATCTTTGTGAGCATCCACTTTAACCATTCGCCGAAGCGCTCCGCGCGCGGGTCGGAGGTGTATTACAAATCACGCTGCTCGGCACGGATAGCGCAAAATATTCTCAATCAAATCATCGCGCTGCCGGGCACGGTGAACCGGGGCGTCCGCACGGCGAATTTCCGCGTGCTGAGAAAGGCGCAATATCCTGCGGTGCTCGTGGAATGTGGCTTTCTCTCGAATCCCGGTGAAGGCTCGCGCTGCGCAAGTGGTGCATGGCATGAGCGTTTCGCGGAGGCTATCGCGCGGGGCATCATCATCCAGCGCCATGGCGGGCTGAATATGATGGCTGCACAGTAGCGGCTATTTCTCGGGAGGCTTTTCTGGCGGCGGGACACCCATCTTCTGCCGGAGACTGTATTCGCTATAGTATTCACCGACCAATTTCTCTCCATCGAAGACGCGCACTGCATGGGCGACGATTCTTTGACCGGAGGCCTCGACTCTCGTGACGTTGGGGACGTTATACTGTTGCCCGTTGGCTCCGCGGACTTGGTTGTTATTCGAGATTTCGTTGTGCGCGACGGTGTAGGTGCTAGTGATGTTTTCGCTTATGAGCACTTGTTTGCCGACTGGTGCGAGCGAAACGGTTGCTTCGCCGGACTTGTGGACGCTGAGGTTGCCGCCGCCTTTAGCATCTCGTGTGAAGAACCAATATTTTACCTTGAGGCTGTCCATCGCCGCGTTCGAGGTGTTGTTCAACGTGATGACCAGTTGGCGGATTTGCGTGGTGGTTCCACGACCACCGCCTTTTGTTTTCACATTTTGAACGACATTGAGACGCACGGCTCCGCCTTCGGCGTGAAGATGAAGCGTGGTTGCGAGAATAAGACTTGCGAGGAGCGCGAGCATTTTCATGGGATGGATTTCTCATTCAAAGACAACGATGGCAAGTCCGCGCGCGCCACTTTCTCCCAAACACTGCGCCAGAAAAATAATCGCACGCGACGCGATGTCGCACCTTGCACATCTGCGCGAGAGGCTACAATGTGACTCCAATCTCTGATGCCGCGCTGCGAACTGCGCATTGTGCGAAGCCCGCTGGCGAAGGTATGGGGATAGCTTAAAGACGACCATGATGAACAACTTCACGCCGCGCGCGCAGCAAGTTCTGGCTCTGGCCAGAAAAGAAGCCGACCGTTTCAACCACAACTACGTGGGCACCGAGCATCTTCTGCTCGGGCTTATCAAACTTGGTCAGGGCGTCGCGGTAAATGTGCTGCAAAAGATGGGCCTCGATCTCGAAACCGTCCGCATGGAAGTCGAGAAGCAAGTCGGCAGCGGGCCGGATCAGAAAATGGTCGGCAACATTCCTTACACGCCACGCGTGAAGAAGGTGCTCGCGCTCGCTGGTAAAGAGGCGAAGGCGCTGAGCCATTCCTACGTGGGCACCGAGCACATCCTGCTCGGCTTGCTGCGCGAGGGAGAAGGCGTGGCTGCACGCGTGTTGAAAAATCTCGAAGTGGACATCGAGCGCACGCGCAATGAAATCCTCAAGGAACTTGATCCGAATTTCGCTCCGCCGGAAGGCGAGCAGGATGCTCCGCAGGAAGCTCCAAGCGGCGGCAGCAAGAAAGACGGCAAGACGCCTGCACTGCGCGCTTTTGGTCGCGACCTCACGGAGCTGGCGAAAAAGGGCGACATGGATCCTGTGATCGGTCGTGCGAACGAAATCGAGCGCGTCATCCAAATCCTCTGCCGCCGCACGAAGAACAACCCCGTGCTCATCGGCGAAGCGGGCGTCGGCAAAACCGCCATCGTCGAAGGGCTCGCGCAGGAAATCGCATCCGGCAACGTGCCCGAGCTTTTGCGCGACAAAAAAGTCATCACACTCGACCTCGCCCTCATGGTCGCCGGCACGAAATACCGCGGCCAGTTCGAGGAGCGCATCAAGGCCGTGATGGACGAAATCCGCCGCACAAAAAACGTCATCCTCTTCATTGATGAGATGCACACCATCGTCGGCGCAGGCAGTGCGGAGGGCGCGATGGACGCGAGCAACATCCTTAAGCCCGCGCTTTCCCGTGGAGAGCTGCAATGCGTCGGCGCAACCACGCTCAACGAATTCCGCAAACACATCGAGAAGGACGCCGCGCTCGAACGCCGCTTTCAGCAGGTGAAAGTGGAGGCACCGAGCGTCACGGACACCGTGCTCATTTTGAAAGGCATCCGCCACAAATACGAAGCGCACCACAAGGCGCGCATCACGGATGAAGCGCTGCAAGCCGCTGCCGAACTGAGCGACCGCTACCTCACGGGCCGTTTCCTGCCGGACAAGGCGATTGACGTGATGGACGAAGCCGGCTCCCGCGCCCGCATCGCCTCGATGACCCGCCCGCCGGACATCAAGGACATCGAAAAAGAAATCGAAGCCATCAAGGCGCAAAAGGAAGGCGCAATCAAAGCGCAGGACTTTGAAAAGGCCGCCGCGCTCCGCGACACGGAGAAGCAGGCGAAGGATCGCAAAGACGCCGTGATCAAAGACTGGGAAAAGAAGCGCGAAGAAAAAGACATCGTCGTCACCGAAGACGACATGCGCGTCGTCGTCGCCAAATGGACAGGCGTCCCGCTCCATCGCATGGAGCAGGCGGACAACGAAAAACTTCTGCGCATGGAAGGCGAACTGCGCGACAAGGTCATCGGCCAGAGCGAGGCAGTCGTCGCCGTTGCAAAAGCGCTGCGCCGCTCGCGTGCGGATCTCAAAGACCCGCGCCGCCCGATTGGTGCGTTCATTTTCCTAGGCCCGACCGGCGTCGGCAAAACCTACCTCGCGCAGACGCTCGCCGAATACATGTTCGGCGATCGCGACTCGCTTATCCAAATTGACATGAGCGAATACCGCGAAGAGCACACCATCTCGCGCCTCGTCGGTTCGCCTCCCGGATACATCGGCCACGAAGAGGGCGGTCAGCTCACCGAGCAGGTTCGCCGTCGACCGTATTCCGTCGTGCTGTTCGACGAGATCGAAAAGGCGCACCCGAACGTCCTTCACCTGCTCCTGCAAGTGCTGGAAGAAGGCAAGCTCACCGACGCGCTCGGACGCAAAATTGATTTCCGCAACACCATCATCATCCTCACGACCAACATCGGTGCGGAGCAGATGAAGCGCACCAGCATGGGCTTCGGTGCTACAAAGGAAGATGGCAGCTACGACGCGCTGAAAAGCAAGGTCTTGGTTGAGGCGAAAAAGATGCTCAAGCCCGAGTTCATCAATCGCTTTGACGACCTCATCGTCTTCCACCAGCTCGCGAAGGAAGACCTGCACAAGATCGTGGACCTCGAAGTCGCCAAGCTCACCGAGCGCGTCCGCCAGAAAAACATCAAGCTCGTGCTCGACGACGGCGCGCGCGACTTCCTCATCGAAAAAGGCTACGACCCTGCATACGGCGCGCGTCCGCTCCGTCGTGCGGTGGAAAAATATATCGAAGACCCGCTCGCCGAGGAGTTGCTCAAAGGCACGATCAAGTCAGGCGACACAGCCAGCGTGAGCGCTACGAAAGACGGCCTCGTCTTCAACGCGCCCACTGGAAGCGCGGAAACAGAAACAATTGTTGCCAAGTAGCTGCGGCTCGTTAGTGTGACCGCAGATTCCAATTCCTCCTCCGAGGGCTGGCGAGCATTCCCC
>CAMBOD010000132.1 GCA_945868985.1 Prosthecobacter debontii
CATCGGCCACTTCGACAACGAGATCCAAGTGGAGCGCCTCAACACTCACAAAGGTGTGAAGCGAACCAATGTAAAGCCGCAGTATGATGCCTACGCGCTGCCCAATGGCCGCACCATCTACATGCTCGCCGAAGGCCGCCTCGTGAACCTCGGTTGCGCCACCGGCCATCCTTCGTTCGTCATGAGCAACAGCTTCACCAACCAGACGCTCGCGCAGCTCGACCTCTGGCGGAACAAAGATAAATACAGCGCCGAAGTCTATCGCCTGCCGAAGCACCTCGACGAAGAAGTCGCCCACCTGCATTTGGAAAAAATCGGCGTGAAGCTCACCAAGCTCACGAAGGCGCAGGCCGAATACCTCGGCGTAAATCCGAACGGCCCCTACAAGCCCGAGCACTACCGCTACTAAACTAGTCGCGTTTCACCTCTCGAAAACCGCCGCCGGAAACTGCGGCGGTTTTCTTTTATAATAAACCACTCTCCCCCGCCCTTGCCAGTCATTGCCGGGACTCGTAGCCTGCGCGCGTGAAACTACTCTGCGTCCTCTTGCTCATCGCCGTCGTCGTTGGTGCGTCTGGCTGCTCCCTGTTCCGGGGCAAACAGAAATCCAGCGTGCACATGTATGAGGGCGACACCAGCCCCGCCATCAAGCTCTACGACGAAGGCCCCGGCAGCGAATTGCACAACTGATGCGCCTCTCGCGAAAAGCTGAATACGCCCTGCGCGCACTCACCGCCATCGCGCGGCAGCCGCGCAAATCGTGGCCCATCCAAGAACTCGCCACGCGCGAGCGCATCCCAATCAAGTTCCTCGAACAAATCCTCCTCGCACTGCGTCGCGCCGGATTTCTCGCCAGCAAACGCGGCGTCGGCGGCGGCTGCACACTCATCCGCCCGGCGGAAGAAATCCGCGTCGGCGAAGTCATCGCCATTTTCGACGGCCCGCTCGCGCCCGTCCCCTGCTCCCTCGAAAAGCCAAGCGCGCCCTGCTCGTGCCCCGACCCGCGCACGTGCCCGCTGCGCAAAATGATGACCGCACTTCGGCACGATATCACGGCCCTGCTCGACGCGCGCACCATCGAGGATTTGCTGAAACTTTCGCCCGGCGACTCACCGCTGGCGTTTGAAATCTGAGTGCCATGTCCGACGATCTGTTCGCCACAGAGCCCTCGTCCGCAGTCAGCGCCGCAGCCCCGCTCGCGGAAAGAATGCGCCCACGCACGCTCGACGAATACACCGGGCAGGCGCACATCCTCGGCCCCGGCAAACTTCTTCGCCGCGCCATCGAGGCGGATCGCATCGCGAGCATCCTGCTCTTCGGCCCGCCCGGCACCGGCAAGACCTCGCTCGCGCAAATCATCGCGCACGCCACCAAGTGCCGTTTCGAGCAACTCAGCGGCGTCGAGAGCAACATCGCCGACCTCCGTAAAGTCGTCGCCGCAGCAGCCATCCGCCTTCGCACTTCGGGACAAAAGACCATCCTCTTCGTGGACGAAATCCATCGTTGGAACAAAGCCCAGCAGGACGCGCTGCTCCCTGATGTCGAGCGTGGCACCGTCCGGCTCATCGGCGCGACGACAGAAAATCCATTCTTCTACGTCAACAGCCCACTCGTTTCGCGCAGCCAGGTTTTCCAACTCGAACCCCTAGCACCCGGCGACATCGAAAAACTCCTCCGCCGTGCACTCGCCGACACCGAGCGCGGCCTCGGCAGCCACCGCACACTCGCCGACGACGACGCACTTTCGCACCTCGCCACCATCGCAGACGGCGACGCGCGCAAAGCTCTCAATTCCCTCGAACTCGGCATCCTCACCACACCGCCAGGCGATGACGGTGTGATCCATTTCACCAAAAGCGCAGCCGAGGAAAGCATTCAGAAAAAAGCCGTCATCTATGACGCCACAGGCGACCAGCACTACGACACCATCTCCGCCTTCATCAAAAGCGTGCGCGGCTCCGATCCCGACGCCGCCCTCTACTGGCTCGCGAAAATGCTCTACGCCGGCGAAGACATCCGCTTCATCGCGCGCCGCATCGTCATCCTCGCCAGCGAAGACATCGGCATGGCCGACCCGCACGGCCTCCCGCTCGCCATCGCCGCGCAGCAAGCCGCCGAATCCATCGGAATGCCCGAGGCCCGCATCCCGCTCGCACACGCCACCGTCTATCTGGCCACCGCGCCAAAATCCAACCGCGCCTACGCCGCCATCAACGCCGCGCTTTCCGACGTAAAACAGGGCGTCACCCTCGCCGTCCCCCGCCACCTCCGCAGCACCGGGCACAAAGCAGGCGCAAAAAAACTCGGCCACACCGGCTACCAATACAGCCACGACGGCGAAGGCGCCTACATCCCGCAAGCCTACCTCCCCGAAGGCCGCCGCTACTACGAGCCCGGCGAAAACGGCCACGAAAAGCGCGTCAAAGAACGCCTCGACTACTGGCGCGCCCTCTTCGAGCAGTCGCAGGCGAAAAAGTAGATCAGGGCAACACCCCGTGCGTTGAATGCAGGCGCACCAAATGATGTCCGCTGCGGTGTCTTTTAAGAATACGAGCGCCGGCTACTACAAAGGCATGGTCGATCTCAAAGGCGCGCTCACGGGAATTTTCAAGGAAGTGCCACGATGCCGGGCCTCGTGTTTCAAATCAACACGCTCGGCGGTGCAATCGCCAACGGCCCCGACGGAGCCTACACGCATCGCGCATACCCGTATCTCGGCGAAGCGCAGGCGTATTGGAAAAACGCCGACCGCGCGGCGGATTTGCAGGCAGCCATCGGGAGGATTCGTGACCATATCGCACAAGCGAGAATTGATCGCCACTACGCGAACTATCCCGACATCGCCTTCCACGACTGGCCCGTCGCCTACTACAGTCGGAAAAACTACGAAAGTCTCCAAAGTCTAAAGTAGCGTTTCGATCCCGAAAACCGCGTGCGTCATCCGCAAAGCGTGCGCCTGCCGGTATAAGATGCGAAGCAGAGCCTAGTAATACGATGACATCCGCATACACCTTTCCCCCGTGCGTATTGATCTAAATTAATCTCGCTGCCTCGCCGTAAATGGCCATCACCTTTACACCCATGAATAACCTCCGCACTTTTGCATTTCTCTTCGCCCTCCCATGCGCGGCCTTCGCTGAGTTTCGCGCGGGGGCTTTTTCGGTGGACATCGGGCCGCAGGAATTTCCGGTGCGCGTGAATGCCATGTTCACGGAGCGCTCGGCGGACAAGGTGGTGGACCCGCTCACGGCCAAGGCGCTGGCGCTCGATGACGGAAAAACGCGCATCGTGCTGTGCGTGGTGGATACGTGCATGATGGCGCGCGACCTCATTGACCGCGCGAAGGCCGACGCGAGCAAGGCGACCGGCGTGCCGGTGGATAGGATGCTCGTCAGCGCCACGCACACGCACTCCGCGCCGTCGGCGATGGGGTGCCTCGGGAGTCGCATCGACCCGGTGTATGCGCGCTACCTGCCGGGGCGCATCACGGCGGCCATCGTCGGCGCGGTCGAGCGCTTGCAGCCCGCGCGCATCGGCTGGGCGCAGGAGGATGACGCGGAGCACACTTTCAACCGCCGCTGGATTCGCCGGCCCGACAAAATGCTGCGCGACCCGTTTGGCGAACTGAACGTGCGCGCCAACATGCACCCCGGCCATCAAAGCCCGGACGCCATCGGCCCGAGCGGCCCGGTGGACCCGCAGCTCTCCGTGCTCGCGGTGCAGACGCGCGAGGGTAAACCGCTCGCGCTTTTCGCCAACTACTCCCAGCACTACTACGGCTCGCCGCTGCTCTCGGCGGATTACTACGGGCGCTTCGCGAAACACATCGCCACGGAACTCGGCGCGGGCGAGGCGTTCGTCGGCATCATGTCGCAAGGCACGAGCGGCGACCTGATGTGGATGGACTACGGCTCGCCGGCCCGCGACATCGGCTACGACGCTTACGGGAAAGCCATCGCTGCGCGCGTGGCCGCGATGGTGCGCGGCCTCCAGTGGCGCGACGATGCGCCGCTGAAAATGGCCGAGCGCACGCTCGCGCTCACCTACCGTGTGCCGGATGAAAAACGCCTCGCCTGGTCGCGCGAAGTCGCCGCGAAGCTCGGCGAAAAACTCCCGCAATCGCAGGCGCAGATTTACGCGCTGGAGGCCATCGAACTGCACGAGCGGAAGAAGACCGAACTGAAACTTCAGGTCGTGCGCATCGGCGAACTCGGCCTCACCGCCCTCCCGAACGAAGTTTTCGCCATCACCGGCCTGAAACTGAAACGTCAGTCGCCGCTCGCCGCCACCTTCAACGTCGAACTCGCAAACGGAGCCGAGGGCTACATCCCGCCGCCCGAGCAGCACGCGCTCGGCGGCTACACGACCTGGCCCGCGCGCACGGCGGGACTCGAAGTGAATGCCGAGCCGCAAATCGTCGAAACGCTGCTCGGCCTGCTCGAAGAAGTCGCGGGTAAACCGCGCCGTCCGCTCGTGAACGAACCGACGCCCTACTCGCGCGCCGTGCTCGACGCGAAGCCGCTCGCGTATTGGCGGCTCGACGAGATGAACATCCCGACCGCGCGCGATGCGATGGGCAAACACGACGCGAAATTCGAGAACGGCGTGGCGCTGTATCTCGACGGTTTCGCGAAAGGCCGCGCCGCGCATTTCGCGGGCGGGCGCGTGCGCGCAGACGTGCCGCTCGGCGAAAACTACACCGTCTCGCTCTGGCTCTGGAACGGGCTCCCGGCCAATGCCCGCGCCGTCACCGGCTACGCCTTCTCGCGCGGCCCCGATGGCGACAAGGCCGCGCGTGGCGAGCACATCGGCATCGGCGGCACCTGGCGCGCCGACCTCACGGGCAAGCTCATCCTTTTCAACGGGAACGAGCGCGACGAACTGCTCGTGGGTCGCACGCCGCTCGCACTGCGCGCATGGCATCACGTGACGCTCGTGCGTGAGGGCGGAAAAGTGCGCGTGCATCTCGATGGACGCGCTGAGCCGGAGATGGCGGGCGAATTCGCGCACACCGTTCCGGCGGGCGACGGCACCATCTTTCTCGGCGGTCGCAATGACGGGACGTTCGGCTTCGAGGGCAAGCTGGATGAAGTCGCCATCTTCCCGCGCGTCCTCGCCGCCGCAGAAATCACCGCGCTTTACCAAGCGTCCGCGCAGACACCGCCCGCCGCCGCTGCTGCCGTCGCGCCCGCCATTGTGCCCCCGCTTTCGCCGGCCGACTCGCTGAAGAAAATCCACGTCCGCGAGGGCTTCGCCGTCGAGTTGGTCGCGAGCGAGCCGCTGACGATGGACCCGGTGGCGATTGATTGGTCGCCCGATGGCCGGCTGTGGGTCGTCGAGATGGCCGACTATCCGCTCGGCATGGACGGCAACGGCAAACCCGGCGGTCGCGTGCGCGTGCTCGAAGACACCGACGGCGACGGCCGCTACGACAAGTCCACGCTCTTCGCTGACGGCCTCACTTTTCCCACCGGCCTGCTCACGTGGCGCGACGGCGTCATCGTCACCGCCGCGCCCGACGTGCTTTTTCTCCGCGACACCGACGGCGATGGAAAGGCCGACACGCGCGAGGTGCTCGTGAGCGGACTCACCACCGGCAACCAGCAGCTCCGCGCGAACGGCCTGCGCTGGGGACTCGACGGCTGGGTGTATTGCGCGGCGGGCGGGCACCACGGCCAATACGGCATGGGCACAAAGCTCCGCACGAAAGCCGGCGACGTGCTCGTCGGCTCGCGCGACTTCCGCTTTCGCCCCGACACCGGCGAACTCGCAGCGGAGAGCGGGCCGTCGCAGTTCGGCCGCAACCGCGACGATTGGGGCCACTGGTTCGGCACGCAGAATTCCCGACCGCTTTGGCACTACGTGCTGGCCGACCACTACCTCGCGCGCAATCCGCACGTCGCCGCGCCCAATCCGCAACAGCAGGTCGTGGTGCCGCTAAATCCGAAAGTCTGGCCCGCCAGCGCGCTGGAGAAACGCTACCATTCGTTCAAGGAAAGCGGGCATTTCACCAGCGCGTGCAGCGGGATGATTTACCGCGACGAACTGCTCTTCGGGCGCGGGCCGGAGCAGCACGCGTTCACGTCCGAGCCGTTTCACAATCTCGTGCAGCACCACGTCCTCACCGACTCCGGCGTGAGCTTCACCGCGCGGCGCGCACCGGGCGAGGAGCAGCGCGAATTTTTCGCCAGCGAAGACCGCTGGTGCCGCCCCGTGATGACCCGCACCGGCCCCGACGGCGCGCTGTGGGTCGTGGACATGTATCGCTACATGATTGAGCACCCCGAGTGGCTGCCGAAGGAGGGCAAAGCCGAGCTGCTCCCGCACTACCGCCTCGGCGACGACCGCGGGCGCATCTACCGCGTGCTTCCGAGCGGTGTCGCTGCGCGAAAAATCACGCGCCTCGACAAACTCAGCACCGCCGAACTCATCGCCGCACTCGACTCTCCGAATGAATGGCAGCGCGACAAAGCGCACATGCTGCTCGTCTGGCGCGCGGACGCGGCAGCGCTTCCGCTTTTGGAAAAGATGGCCGCGGAAAGTGCCAACCCGCGCGCGCGTCTGCACGCGCTGTGTCTGGCGGAAACGCCCGCCGCGATCATCCGCGCTCTCACTGATTCG
>CAMBOD010000133.1 GCA_945868985.1 Prosthecobacter debontii
TACATCACGCCGTATCTCAACGAAGCGCAGGTCACCTCCGGCACGCTCGCATACACGTTCGGCGCCGGGAAGGCGATCATCTCCACTCCGTATTGGCACGCACAGGAGTTGCTCGCAGGCGAGCGAGGTTTGCTGGTTCCGTTTCGGGATTCGGCGGCGATTGCAGAGGGCGTGAATCATTTTCTCTCGAACCCGACGTTGATGACCGCGATGCGGAAGCGTGCGTGGAAAGCAGGACGCGAGATGATCTGGCCGGTCGTCGCGCGGCGCTACATGGAGAGTTTCGAGCGTGCGCGTGCGAGCCTCAGCGTGCCTTCGGTAGAGACAGTGGCTGTCCGCACCATCGAGCACGCGAATTATCCTGTCCCGCCGCTGAAACTCGATCATTTGCTCAAGATGAGCGACCACACAGGTATCTTTCAGCACGCGATCTACAACGTGCCGAACTACCACGAGGGCTATTGCACTGATGACAATGCGCGTGCGTTTATCTTCACCGTGCTGCTGCAAAAAACGGAGGAGCCGCAGCCGGAGATTGAGCGACTGGAAAGCAGCTACCTCGCGTTTCTGTGGTATGCGTTCGATGCGAATACATCGCGCTTTCGCAACTTCATGAATCATCACCGCGAGTGGATCGAGCGCGCCGGTTCCGAGGACAGTCACGCGCGCGCGCTATGGGCTGTGGGCACGGCGCTCGGGCGCTCGCGCAACGAAGGACATCGCAATCTCTGCGCGCTGCTTTTCCAACGCGGACTGCCGCCGGTCGCGCGGTTCAGTTCGCCGCGTGCGTGGGCGTTTGCACTGATCGCGATTCACGAATACCTCCGCACATTTTCCGGGGATCGGGTGGTGGCGAAAATGCGCGACCTGCTCGCGAGGAAACTCGTGGCATTGTATCACGCGAATTCCTCGTCCAATTGGCAGTGGTTCGAGCGCATCGCCACTTACGATAACGCCAAACTCTCGCACGCACTGATTCTGAGCGGCCATTGGACTTCCAATGGTGAAATGCTCGATATCGGACTCAATTCGCTGCGCTGGCTGCTCGAAGCGCAGACTGCGGATGGCGGTCACTTCGCGCCGATTGGTTGCCACGGATTCTGGACGCATGACTGCGAGCGTGCGCGCTTTGATCAACAACCGCTCGAAGCACACTCAATGCTCTCCGCTTGTCTCGAAGCGTTCGCCGTCACGCGAGATGACTACTGGCACCGCGCAGCGCGCAGTTGTTTCGAGTGGTTTCTCGGTCGGAACGATCTCGGTCAGTCGCTCTACGACCCGACGACAGGCGGTTGCCGCGATGCGCTGCTGCAAGATCATCTCAACCAAAATCAAGGCGCGGAATCCTCGCTCGCCTTCTATCTTTCCCTCGCCGAACTCACGCACGCAGAGGGCGTGCAACCCGCGATCCTGCCGATATGCGCAGCTTGACCATCCATTCTACGGGCATCGCACTCCGGCCCAATAACGCCCGTGTGCTCATCCGCCCATTCATCCCGGGAGACACGGCGCGCATCGTCAACATTCTCGGACGCGCGCTTGCGCTCAGCGAAGCAGAAATCGAAGAACAACTCGTCGCAGTCACCGAGGATTTCGGCACGCGGCATTTGAATCTCCGCACCTTCTGGCGGCGCCATTTTGATCGCGTGAAAGGATACGTCTTCAGCGGACGCCCGCTCTCAGAGGCGCGGCAGCTCTACATCGGCGCGCTTTTTTCCGGTGAGTATGCGCTCGAATCCGCCGCGCTCTTCAACCCCTCGATCGTGCCGCATCCGGATCAATCCGGCCTCGCTGAGGGCGAACTGCGTTTTATCCTCAGCCTGCGAGCGACCGGTGAGGGCCACATCTCGTCCATCGAATTTCGCGCCGGAATCATTCATGCGGATCACTGTATTACGATGGAAGAGCCGTCGCGATTCGTGACCGCGCCGAAGCTGAATCCGAATCCGACTTACCTCAAAACTGCATTCCTTCACAAATTGATGGAGATGGGTTTTGAGAATGACTGGTCGGCTGCCGTGATGACGTCACTTGGCGACAACTTCACACTTAGCGAACTTGAAACAGCCATGCGTCGTGCGGTGCGCGGTGCCGGGCCGCTGCCGCGCGAAGTGCAGCGCACGATGGAGTGCGTGCGATGGCTCGCCGAGTCGAACTACGAGGTTCATTTCGATCCATCCGTAGCAGTTTCCGAGCGCATCATATTTCCCGTCTCGTCGAACGAGAGTAACGGCATGGAGGATGCCCGCTTCGTGCGTTTCATCGAAGACGATGGCAGCGTGATCTACTACGCGACTTACACAGCCTACAATGGCCGCGCGATTCTCCCGCAGCTTCTCGAAACCACCGACTTCCTCAGCTTTCGCGCCCGCACGTTGAACGGACGTGCGGTGCAAAACAAAGGCATGGCTTTTTTTCCGCGCCGCATCGGCGGGCGCTTCGCCATGATCTCGCGACAGGACGACGAAAACCTCTTCCTCATATATTCCGAGAATCCCCATTTTTGGAGCGACCCGCAGCTTTTGCGACGTCCATGTCATTCGTGGGAGGCGGTGAAAATCGGCAACTGCGGATCGCCGATTGAAACCGAAGCCGGCTGGCTCGTAATCACCCACGGTGTCGGTCCGATGCGCAAATACTGCATCGGCGCGATGCTGCTCGATTTGGAAGATCCGAGCAAAGTAATCGGCGAACTCGAAGAGCCGCTCCTACGTCCCGAGGGCAATGAGCGCGAGGGCTACGTGCCCAATGTCGTCTATACCTGCGGCGCGCTCGTGCATCGCGGGCAGTTGATTCTCCCCTACGGAATCAGCGACGTGACGACGAAAATCGTAACTCTGGAAATCAAAGCACTGCTCGCCGCCTTTACCCGTTATTGAGCTGCGACTAGACCGTGCTCAGCACGCGGGGCTCGGGAGATTTTTCGAGTGCGGTTTCGTTGGCCGCGATGCCGAGGAGGTTTTTGGCTTCGAATTCCTTGCACCAGCCTTTGATTTCCGTGTCGTTGAAAATTTTGCCGAGCACGCGGCGGAGCAATCCCTTCAACGAAGGATTTTCGAGTTCGCGGAGGCTTTGGATGGCCTGTTCCTTGTAGCGTTCGAGGAGGTCGGTGCATCGCTCCACGGCGCCGAGATCGCGATAGAGTTGCTCGACTTCAGCGACGCCGACAGTGCTCGTGCGCGACCACAATGCGCTGGTGATTTTCCGATGCTCGCACTCGGCGCGTTCGTGCGCGGTGGCGAGGAGAAGGCTGGGGCGGAGGCCGGCAATGTCGCTGGTGTCCTCGGTCTGGCCGAGGTCCGCGAGGTCGTCGCGGATTTGGTAGGCGATGCCGAGCGCTTCGCTATAGGCGTGCAGCACGTCGCGCACTTCGTCGTGTGTCTCGACGCCCGCAAACAACGCGCCGACGCGCAGCGCGACTTCGAACGCGGGCGCGGTTTTCTTTTTGAAAATATCGAGCACTTGCAGGCTGGTGAGCACATCGGGCTGGCGTGCCCAGACGAGTTCCGCGCCCTGGCCGCGACTCAGTTCGCGCTGGCCCTCGGCGGCGACGAGCATCATCGCGGCGCGTTGTTCGGCGGAAATTTCGCACGCTCCTAGCGTGCGGTAGCCTTCGCCGATGAGCAGGTCGCCGATGTTCAGTGCGACGGGGATACCGTGTTCTTCGTGCAGCGTTTTTTCACCGTAGCGCGTGGCGTCGCCATCTTCGATATCGTCGTGGATGAGCGAGGCTTTGTGGAAGCACTCGACGGCGATGGCGGCGCGCTTGAGGTCGTCGGGCAATGTGGCGTTCGCCCCTGCGAGCGCGCGCCATGCGGCGACGGCGAGGAAGGGCCGCCAGCGTTTGCCCGCACGTGTGAGCCATTCGCGCGCGATGCGTTCGGTTTCGCCCTCGGCGGGGCCGATGAGCGCGGTGAGTGATTCGCTGGAAAACCACGAGTCCACTTCGCTGCGGAGCGTGCCGAGATCGAGGCGGCGCGTGGCATCGTCGGCGGTGAGGTGGATGTAGTCCCACACCCAGTCGAGATCCACGGTGGTATCAATACAGTCGTCTTGCAGCAGCGGCACGGCGACGCCGGGAATGGCGGCGGCCTCCATGTAAGGGAAACTGCGCTCCAGCACGCTGAGGCACGAAATGCCGACGATGGCCTCGATTTGCCCCGTCTGGATGAGCGACATCACGATGGCGCTGCCCTCGGCGACGAGCACCGCGTAGCCGAGACGCTCGGCTTCGTTTTGGAGATCTTGAATCGAGCACTGCCCGCATTGTTTGCACAGCAGGCCGAACTCATCGAACGGCGCGGGGCATTTGCTTTCGAGGCGCAGGCATTTCGGCATGAGCAACAACCGGCGCTCGAACGGCACGGCGGCGAGTTGCTCGCGCCACAGCTCGTTGTTGATCAAAACACCCACGTAGTCGCGGTAGATGGCCGCGCAGCCGATGCGCTGGACGAGGCGATCCGCGTGCTCGCCGAGTTCCGCGAGCGGGACGGGCGGCGTGGGACAAAACTCCGCGACGTAATTTCGCACCGCGTGCAAAATCGCTGTGCGCTCTTCGATGGTCTGCGGGATGTTTTTCTTCGGCTGACGAAAACGCGGCGGAGCCACCGGCTTCGGGAGCGAAAGTGAAATGGGCGGCACTGGCTGGCGCTGCGATTCAGTGGACATTGGTAAGGACGTTAGCGGCTGTGTGCGACAATCCGCAAGGGCGGAGGTTTCTTTGCGCGGGAGCGCAAAGAATCTGTTTGTCCCATCCGTCGAGCGCTGCGGCGCATAAGCCAAATGTTATGCGAGAATGGGTTTTACGAGCGTGCCATGCACGTCGGTGAGGCGGAAGTAGCGGCCTTGGAATTTATAGATGAGCTTTTCGTGATCGATGCCCATGAGGTGCAGCATCGTGGCGTGGAGGTCGTGGACGTGGACACCAGCTTCGACGATGTTGTAGCCGTAGTCGTCGGTCGCACCGATGACGGTGCCGGGTTTCACTCCGCCGCCGGCGAGCCAGATGCTGAAGCAGCGTGGGTGATGGTCGCGGCCGTAGTTGTTTCCGCTCATTTTGCCCTGGCAGTAAGCGGTCCGTCCAAATTCGCCGCCCCAGACAACGAGTGTGTCGTCGAGGAGACCGCGGCGTTTGAGGTCGGTGACGAGTGCGGCGGAGGCTTGGTCGGTTTGTTTGCACTGGCGGGTGATTCCGCCGACGACGTCGCCGTGTTGGTCCCAGCCTTGGTGGAAGAGCTGGATAAAGCGCACGTCGCGCTCGATGAGGCGGCGGGCGAGCAAGCAGTTTGCGGCGTAAGTGCCGGGCGTTTTGCTGTCGGGGCCGTAAAGTTTGAACGTCTCTTCGGTTTCGCCGGAGAGGTCGGTGGCGTCGGGCACGCTGGTCTGCATTCGGAACGCCATCTCTGCTTGCGCGACGCGGGCATCGATTTCCGGATCGAGCTGCTGCTGGGCTTGATAGCCGTTGAGCTTGGCGAGGGCGTCGAGCATGTCGCGGCGGACGTGCGGTGAGACTCCTTCGGGGTTGGTGAGGTAAAGGACGGGCTCTTTTCCGGCACGGAATTGCA
Source organism: Prosthecobacter debontii (assembly GCA_945868985.1). Lineage (GTDB taxonomy): Bacteria > Verrucomicrobiota > Verrucomicrobiia > Chthoniobacterales > Chthoniobacteraceae > SXWH01. The sequence continues at coordinate 5,565 of CAMBOD010000133.1, forward strand.
CGCCTTGATGCTCACTCGGGAGGAAGCCCGCGCCCCAAAGTCGCGAGTAGAGCGGCTGGTCGCGCGAGGCATTTTTCGAGACGAGCACGATGAAGGCGGGCAGGTTGTCGTTGAGGCTGCCGAGGCCGTAGGATGCCCAGGCACCCATGGATGGGCGGCCGGGCACCTGGTTGCCGGAGCAGAAGAATGTGATGGCGGGGTCGTGATTGATGGCCTCGGTGTGCATGGTGCGCACGAGGCAGATTTCATCAGCGATTTTTTGCGTGTAGGGCAGCGTGTCGGAGATCTCGGTGCCGCACTTTCCGCTCTTGGTGAAGTTCGCAAATGAGCCCGCCATCGGGAGCAGGCTTTGGTTTCCGCTCATGGTCGAGAGGCGCTGGTTGCCGATGATTTCTTTGGGCAGCGCTTTGCCGTGGCCCGTGCGGAGGACAGGCTTGAAATCGAACGTCTCCAAGTGCGACGGGCCGCCGGCTTGGAAAAGGTAGATGACGCGTTTCGCTTTCGGCGCGAAGTGCGGCTTTGCGATGACGCCGGGGATGGCGGCGGCTGGCGCGAGTTGCGCCATGGCCATGGCTCCGAGGCCGAGGCCGGTCCTGCTGAGAAACTGGCGGCGCGTGCTGCGCATGAGGTCGTCGTAAGTGTGCATGAGCGTTTAGCGGTTGGTGATTGCGGCGTCGGATGTGAGGAGCGTGGAGCAGACGATGGTCAGCGCCGCAAGTGCGGGATCCTCCTCGCCGCACACGGATTTCGCGGCGGGTTTGTCTGCGGTGTAGCGTTCGAGTTGCAGAGCGTGGAGCTTGGTGAGCGTGTCCATTTCCGGCTGCGCGGGAGTGCGCGAAGTGATCAGGAGAAAAGCCTGCTGAATCTGCGGCGCGGCTCCCTCCGGCTTTTCTTTGATCGCCCGCTTTGCAAGCTGACGCGCGCATTCGAAGAAGCTCTGGTCGTTTAGAAAAATAAGCGGTTGCAGCGGTGTGTTGGTGGTGAGTCGGCGCGGCTGGCAAATCTCGCGGCTGCCTGCATCGA
>CAMBOD010000134.1 GCA_945868985.1 Prosthecobacter debontii
CCGTGCTCGCCGACCTCAAGCCGAGCGGACGCTTCCTCATGTCGGAGCTGGTCGCCATCGGCGGACAGACGCCGCTCATGCGCATGATGCTTGAAGAAGGCCTGCTCCACGGCGATTGCATGACCGTCACCGGCAAGACGCTGAAAGAAAATCTCAAGCGCGCACGGGCTTATCCGAAGAATCAGGAAATCGTGCGTCCGTTCAGCAATCCGATTAAAAAGGACAGCCACCTCGTCGTGCTCTACGGCAACCTCGCGCCCGGCGGTGCCGTGGCGAAAATTTCCGGCAAAGAGGGACTCAGCTTTTCCGGAAAGGCCATCGTTTTTGAAAACGAGCAGGACGCGCTCAAAGCGGTCCTCGATGGCAGCGTGAAAAAAGGCCACGTCATCGTCATCCGCCACGAAGGCCCGGTCGGCGGCCCCGGAATGCGCGAGATGCTCAGCCCCACCAGTGCGGTGATGGGCAAGGGACTCGGCAAGGATGTCGCGCTCATCACCGATGGACGTTTCAGCGGAGGTTCGCACGGATTTGTCGTCGGCCACATCACGCCCGAAGCCGCACTTGGCGGACCGTTGGCCGTGGTGAAAAATGGCGACCCAATCACCATTGATGCGCAGAAACGTTCGCTCACCCTCGGCATCGCGAAGGCGGAACTCGATAAGCGTCTCAAAAAGTGGAAGGCCCCCGCGCCGAACTACACCCGTGGCGTGCTGGCCAAATACGCAGCCTCCGTGACGAGCGCCAGCAAAGGCGCAGTGACGGATCTGATCTAAGTCACGCATGGCGGACGAAGCATTCCAGTCTCTCGCCGCCGCATTGCGCGAAAGACTCGCCGTAATCGCCGACCGCGAACTCTATGCATGCGATCCCGCCGCGCATTTGGAAAAACTGAAATCAGTCTCGGAAAAAATCACATCGCTCGCGGCAGCACTGCCGCAGCCATTGGATGGTGACTTTGCTCACTACCTGCACCGTGCGAGCTACGCCAAGGCGCTCGCATGGCTGGATGCGCGGGCTGCTTCCGAACGCGAGTCTTGAGGGTCAGCGGTCTGTTTCACAACAGCGCGCGGAATTGTTCCGGGGTGAGGCCCGCGTCCTTGGCAATGCTGCCCATGGTCATCGCGTTGATCGGATTGTGGCGCGGAATGACGAGGCGCGTTTTACCGTTCGTCATAATGATGTGGCCGCTTTCGCGGGCGATGCGGTAGCCGAGTTTTTCAAATACGCGCACGGCGTCGCGCTGGCGGATGCCGGGGAGCTTGGGCATCGCTGCTACACGGTGACGAGTTCGCGGGAGTAGTGTGCGCCTTCCGCTGCGAGTTCGCGGGCGGCATCTTCCTCCGCCACTTCCAGCCACAGCGCGATTGCTTCGCGGATGTTGGCGAGAGCTTCTTCGCGTGTGGCACCCTGCGAGTGGCAGCCCGGCAGCGCGGGGCAGGAAACCGCAAAGCCTTCTTCCGTTTCGATGAGTGTGACGGGGTATTGCATGGGGCGAGTTTAGCGAATGCGTCTCTTTCGGCAACTATGGATTGGGCAGCAGGGCCTAGCTGCCCAGCATCCAGCGCACACGGCGTTTTATTTTCCCTGCGAAGCTGCGTGTGAATTCTCCGATGCGACGGGCGCCGCGACCGAGCGGGCCGCCGCGATTTCTCCAGGCTTCCGCGCGCTCTGCGGCTGGCGTGATTTTTCCGACGAGCCACGGAAACATTTCGCGATTTACCGAAGGAACAGGCGCGCTGCGAAAAGCGAGGATGTATGCGCGGCGCGGGATATCGGTGGTATTGGCTCTCGCGCCGTGCAGCGTGCGGCAGTGGTGAATCGCTGCACCGCCCGGAGGCAGCGGACAAGGCTCTGCGGCGGAGCGATCAAATTCTCCGATGCATTCCAGCGCCGACTTGCGCGGGTCGCCACCGAGCGAGCGATGTTCGAGAATGGGGCCGCGATTACTGCCGGGGATGTATTGCATACAGCCGTTCTCCACGGTGGCGGGCTGGAGCGGCATCCAAATACTGAGCTGCTCGTAATCCACGCCGGGATCATAGCGGTGCGCCTCGTCCTGATGCCACGGCGTCGGCGCACCGTAGTGGGCGGGCTTGAAAATCGCGTGCTCAAACCATGGCTCGGCAGTCGGGCCGAGGAGTTGGCGTGCGATGGCGAGCGCATTCATGCGAAACTGCGTATCGCCGAGTTCGGGTGCAAATTCGATGGGGTTCAGGATTTGTGGAAGCACCGGCGTCTTGTCCGCCTCATCACTGCCCGCGAGGTCAAAAGATCTTCCCTTTTCCCAACCCGCACGCTCAGCGAAGAGCCGGTCGAAAATCCCGCGTAACCGTTCCACTTCCTCCGCAGAAGTGATCGCATCGAGCTGCAAGTATCCGAGTTCGCGGAAACAGGAAATTTGCTCGTCAGAAAGGGTAGTCGTCATCGGCACAGGGCGTTTCGTTAGCAGGAGCAAGGCCCGCTGACTTGCCAAATGTGCGGCTTAGACGCTGACGGTGCCTTCGAAGACGAAGTCGGCGGGGCCGGTGAGGGTGACGTTTTTCCAGCCTTCGCCATCCGGCTCGAAGCCGACGAGCAGGGTATCACCGCCGCGCACAGCGACGCTGACGGGCGAGCGCGCGCCGGTGAGGCGTGAGAAAATGAGCGCCGATGCGCAGACGCCGGTGCCGCAGGCGAGTGTTTCGTCTTCGACGCCGCGTTCGTAGGTGCGGATGGCGATGCCGCCGCCGGGCAGTTCGCCGACGAAATTGGCGTTGGTGCCTTTTGGCGCAAAGTGTTCGTGGCGGCGGATGGCGCGGCCAAGGCGGACAATGTCCGTATTTTTCAAATCGCTGACGAACACGACGGCGTGCGGGACGCCGGTGTTGAGAAAATGCACCGTCAGTTTTTCATCCGCGACGAGCAATTCGGTGCCGGGCGCAAATGAATGCGGCGGCGACATGGCGATGCGCACATTCTCGCCGACCAAATCCGCGCCGATGACTCCTGCGAGTGTCTCGAACGTGACGCGCCCATTCTTCCCGGCGACCCGGCTCGCGTAACGCGCAAAGCAGCGGGCGCCGTTGCCGCACATCTCGGCTTCGCCACCATCGGCGTTGTAGTAGCGCATTTTGAAATCTGCACCGTCGGCAGCGGGTTCCACGGCGAGCAGCCCATCCGCGCCGATGCCACGGTGGCGGTCGCAAATGCGGGCGATGGCTTCGCGGTCGAGCGAGTGGCGGAGGTCGCGGTTGTCGAGCATCACGAAGTCGTTTCCGGCTCCGTTCATTTTGGTGAAATTCAACGTCATCCCTGCCGAAATACGCGAAGGGCGCGGGATGTCAACGGGGCGCGCTTACTCGGGAAAGCTGGCGAGCACTTCCTCGCGCGTGGCGACGGCGGTGCCGGTCTTGGCGACGACGATGCCGCTGGCGTGATTCGCAATTTCAGCGGCCTCGCTCGCGGTGGCACCGCTTGCCAAAGCAGAGGTGAAGACGGCGATGGCGGTGTCGCCCGCGCCGCTGACATCAATGACTTCCTGGGCGCGCGTCGGTATGTGGTAAGGCTCGCGGCCTGCGGTGAAGAGCATCATGCCCTGTTCGCTGAGCGTGACGAGTAGATGGTCGCAGCGCCATTTTTCCAAGAGGATCGCGCCCACTTCGAGCAGCGCACGGTCTTCCATCGGCGGCTCGACGGGGTCGGTCACGCTGCGCCCGGCGGCGCGAAATGCCTCACCGCGATTTGGGGTCACGCACGTTACATCGTGCCAGCGAATCGAGTTGGAGGGTTTTGGGTCCACGGTGACAATTTTCTTCGCAGCACGCGCAGCATTTACGATGGTATCCACGAGCGGCTGGTCGAGCAGGCCCTTGTCGTAATCCTCCATGATAATCGCATCGAGCGACGGCAGCAGCTTTTCAAAATGCGCGAGCACACGAGTGCGCTGCTCGTCGCTGAGGCCGCGACGCTGCTCGCGATCCACGCGGACGACTTGCTGGTTGCGCGCGACGATGCGGGTCTTGCGGATGGTCGTGTAACTCGGATCGAAAATGACGCCATCGAGCGTGACGCCGCGCGTTTCCAAAATGCCGCGCAGAATATCCGCATCGTGCCCCGTGCCGGCGAGGCTGAGCAGATGCACGTGATCCACAAACTCGCGCAAATTCCGCGCGACGTTTGCAGCGCCGCCGGCGTTGAACGTTTCCTTCACCACTTCGACCACAGGCACTGGCGCCTCCGGCGAAATACGCCCGACTTTCCCCCAGATGAATTCATCGAGCATCATCTCGCCGACGACGAGAATGCGTTTGGAGGGAGTGAGGATTTCGGAGGCGCGGGAGCGAGTCATGGGATTTAAGATTTAGGATTTTAGATTTAAGATTTGGGGCTGGCTTTATTTGCTCTCGCGCCCGGTCTTGATGGACGCGGCAAAGATTGCGGTGAGTTCTGCGGCTTCCTGTAGTAAAGAATTGACGCGCTCCGACGGGAGCATCTCGTCTTCCACGATCAACTCCATCCAATACTCGGATTCGTCCGCTTCTTCGAGGCAAGTATTCAATTTGGAGAGCCATTCCGCGCGCGAGCGGCCTCTTAGTGAAGCCCGGTAGTTCGCTCCCACGGACATAGCTGACCTGACGAGCTGCGATGCCACTGCACGCGAGCCGACATCTTTTGGCAGTGCCCGGATCAATTTCAGGACACGAAGCGCGAATGCCTTTGTTCGCCGTCGCAAATCGTCTTTGTTCATAGCCGCCGGAAAATCCTAAATCCTAAATCTTAAATCTTAAATTGCTTCAGTGACTGCGGCGAAGAGCAGCGGCAGCATCAATTCGTGGTGGCCGACGAGATACACGCCTTTGCCGCCGAGTGCGGTGGGGCGGCGCTGGACGTTTTCCGACGGGCGGTAGTGGCGCGTCATGTCGAGAGTTGCGGTGGTGAACTTTTCCACTTTGTGACCGAGGTTGCGGGCGATGGTGAGCGCTTTCAAAAAAACCTCGGGCATGATCACTGCGCTGCCGACGTTGAGCACGACACCGCCCTCGAGCTGCGCGCACACGGCGGCGAACGTTTGAAAATCGCGGTAGCTAGCTTCGCCGAGATGTGCGCCGTTGGTCGTCGGGTGCTGGTGGATGATGTCGGTGCCGATGCCGATGTGGACGGTCACCGGGATGTCCAGCTCCGCGCCGGTTGCCATGATCGAGAGGTGCTTGTTTGGAAATGCGAGTGCTCTTTCTCCGAGCGCACGTCCAGCACCGAGGCCGCGTGCGATTCCGTCTGCGAACGCGGCATTCATCATGCGGCCGGTTTCATCGACCATGCCGAACGATCCATCGTTCAATCCGCGCTGAACGTCTTCGCTCGTCTCGCCGTTGTAGCACAATTCGAAGTCGTGGATCGCGCCTGCGCCGTTGAACGCAACTGCGTTGACGATGCCGCGCCGCATCGCGTCCACAATGAGAGGATTCAGACCGACTTTGATCGAATGCGCGCCCATCATCAGCAGCACAGGGCGCTGATTTTTAACCGCCGTTGCGATGGCGGTGACGACACATTTGAAATCCTGCACCGCGAGGAAATCCGGCAGTTTGTCGAGGAACGTCGCGAAGCTTTCGCCAGCGGCGTGCGGTTTGGCAAATGCTTCCACCGCGACCTTGTTGGCGCGGTCGGCGACGGGATACGTTCGGATTTTTGAAAAGTCTAAAGGCGGAAAGCGCACGCGTGGAAATCTGGAATGTCCGGCGACGAATGTCGAACGTCGAATGTCGAATGTCCGCGCCGCCTCGGAATCGGACAGTCGCGAGCGCGGTTCGTTCACATTCCCTTCGAGCCGGGCGGTGGATTTTGCGGCCATTTGTCGCTGCGGAATGGCGAGGCTGGCAGACCGGCGGAGTTGATGAGATTGCACTCGGGATTGTCCGCCCAGCCGTAGCGGATGGCGACGGGCGAGGGGACTTTCGGGCTGCTGACGACGATATGATCGCCCTCGATAACGGCATCTGCCCACACGAACTTTTTGTCCTCGCCCGCAAGCGCGAAGCCTTTGATCGGCCCGCCGTCGCTCGTCTTGAGCCCATTGCTTTTGCTGAAGCTGAGACGTATTTTCGAATCTTCAATCTGCATCCCTCCGTAGAGCGGGCCGCTATATTCCATCTCCCGAAAATACACCTGCGCCAGCGCGGAGAGCGCGAGTCGGTGGCCGATAGCCTGTTTGTTTGTCGGGTGGATGTTCTTCGCGTCACCAACATCAATTCCCACGGCCATCCCAGTGCGCGGCAGCTCGAGCGTGTTGAATTGCGCCTCGCGGATTTCCGCCCAATAACTGTCCGTCGGTTCTTCGTGGCGTGCGCCGAAATTTATCAACTGCACGTAGAGAAACGGAAACTCTGCCTCGTCGCGAGGCACGCCCTGCGCCTTGGCAAATTCATGTCGCCAGGATAGAATCATCGTCGCAAAAAGCTGCCCGTAGATGCCGTGGTCGCCGCTCTTCGCGGGGCCGCCATTTGCCTCGCCCTGATACCAAATCGCACCACGAATCGTGCAGCCCGCCACGGGTGCGATCATGCCGTTGAAAAGCACTGTTGGA
>CAMBOD010000135.1 GCA_945868985.1 Prosthecobacter debontii
CAGGCTCACGACCAGACTGCCATCAACAAAATCATGATCGACTATCAGAAATTGTTCGAACTTCTTGCAGAAGGGTTCAAGATCAAGCTTGTCGTCTGCAAAAGTTATGGCCGCAGGTTTGGCTAGGGGTGGTGAAGATTTTGTTTCCAAGGTGCGAACTTTCTACTGGGGATTTTGTGCAGGTGTAAGTGTCGTCAGGAAGTATAAATTGATGATCTTGAATAGTGAGATCGACTCTAAGCCTTCCGCGCGACGATGTAGCTGCGGCCTACTGCGGTGGGGTGGTGGCCGAGCCAGTCGAAGCCTGCGTTAGAGAGAAATTTCTGCATTTCACGGAGCGAGTAGCATTTTCCCTCGGTGATGTTCATGAGCAAGGCGGAGTATTCGGCGATGTGCAGAGGGCCGGTTTTTTCGGCGTTGATGTAGGCGTCGTGGATGACGAGCAGGCCTTCGTCGGGGAGCGCGGCGTGGGATTTTTGGAGCAGTTTGCTCACGTCGGGTTCGTCCCAATCGTGCAGGACGTTGGACATCAGATGCACGTCGAAGCCGGCGGGCAAAGGCTCGGCGAACATATCGCCAGCGAGAACGTCCACGCGCTCGGAGCAACCCTGCTTTTCGATGCACTCGCGCGCGATGCGATCCACGGGCGGGCGCTCCAGCACGGTGGCGCGGAGGTGCGGGTTTTTTGCACTGAGTGCGCATGCGTAGATGCCGCTGCCGCCTGCGATATCGAGCAGCTTTTTACTTTGCGAAAGGTCGATCGTTTTCGCCATCGCGGAGCCGAGCAGGATGCCACGGCAATCCATCGCGGCTGTGAAATGCGCGGCGAAGTCGGGCCGCTCCATCGCCTGCGACCAAGCCTGCGGATCGAAGCTGCCAAAGTTTGCGGGCTTTCCGGTCTTGAGCACCTTCAGCATGTCGAGCGTTGGCTGACGGTCTTTCATTGAGGCGTAGTAGGGCGCGAGATTCCAGTGCGAGCCAGCGGTGAGATGTTCGCGCGCGCGCAGCGTGAGGTGAAAGCAGCCGCCGCCCTGCGTGACGAGGCCCTGCGCGGTGAGGAGCGTGAGCATGACGTCGGCTGGACGCTTGTGTATTTCGTAGCGGGCGCAAATTGCGCCAAACGTGCTAGGGTTGTCGGCGAGCCATGTGAAAAGGTCGAAGTGCGCAATTGCGACGGCCAGCAAGTCCACGGCTGAAATGCCGTCGCGGTAACGATAGAGCGGGAGCGGGTCGGAGACGGGTTCGTCGAGCAGAGGATTCATTTAAAAGGAATTTGCGTCCGGTTTTTGAACAACGGTTTCTCGGATCGCCTTATACAAGGCGGAAGCGAGCGAGGTCTTGAGAGTCCACGAGACCGACGGGTTGGTTGTCAGCGTCCACGACGATGAGGTCATCTATGCGGTGCTTCTCCAAAATGTGGAGAACCTCGAAAGCGAGCGCGGAGTGACGCACGGTAATCGGGTTTGCGGTGAGGAAAGGCGTGACTGCGAGGTCGAGGAGGTTCGGGTGTGTGGCGAGATGTCGTGCAAAGTCTCCCTGCGTGAAAATGCCTGCGAGTGATCCGTTCACATTCACGGCGACGGCGCTGCCTGCGCGGCGGCGGGCCATTTCGAGGAGCACATCGCGGATGATCGCATCGGGCGTAATGCGCGCCATATGATCGGGGTCGCGCATGATCTGGCCGACGGTGAGCAGCAGGGTGCGCCCGAGTTTTCCGCCGGGATGAAATTTTGCGAAGTCCTCGCGGGTGAAGCCGCGTGCTTCGAGCAGCGCCATTGCGAGCGCATCGCCGAGGACAAGCATGGCAGTGGTGCTCGCAGTGGGGGCGAGTTCGTGCGGGCAGGCTTCGCGTTCGACCGACGCATCGAGGTGAAGGTGGGCGTTCTTCGCGAGGAAGGAGCCGGGCTTTCCAGTGATGGCGATGATTTGCACGTCCAGCCGCGCGAGCGCGGGAAAAACGTTCACGAGTTCGTCGGTCTCGCCGCTGTTGCTGAGGGCGAGAATCACGTCGCCGTCGCGCACGATGCCGAGGTCGCCGTGGAGGGCGTTGAGGGCGTCGAGCATGACTGCGGGCGTGCCGGTGCTCGTGAGTGTGGCGGCGATTTTTTCGCCGATGTGTCCGCTTTTCCCAACGCCGACAACGACGACCTTTCCGTTATTGTCGGTCGCGGCGCGGATCATTTCGATGGCGCTGGCGAAGGTTTCATCGAGCCGCTCGCCGACACGACGGGCCTCGGTAAGTTCGATTTCAAAGACGCGGCGGGCGCGGATGAGGTGGTCGCTGGCTGACATGACCGAAAGTTTCGAGTGACGAACGGCCCGTGACGAGTGAAAACCTCCGTTTTCATCGTGGCAGATACCGACACTACCGAAACTGAAACCGAGCAGACGCCTTCGCCCGAGGAGGTCGCGCGGCAGTCGTCGCTGCCTACCGTCGCGAGCTACATCGTCACATTTTTGAAGCCGGAGATGCTGCACATTTACCGTCAGGTCTCACGGCTCAAGCGCTGGCGCACGGTCGTATTTTGTCAGAAGCACGAAAACAGCAGGCGGTTTCCAATGCGAGATGTGTTCGTGGTGCCGAAGCCGCTGACGCACCAGCTCCGCCGCTTTTGGCAAAAGACGGTGAACGACGAGCCGATCACGATCTATCGCTCGGAGGCGCGTCGTTTGAGGAAGGAGATCATCGCATGTGATGCGAGGGTGCTGCATGTTTACTTCGGTCACATCGGGGTGCATCTACTGCCGCTGTTGGAGATTTCACCCGTGCCGGTGATCGTGAGTTTTCACGGCGCAGATGCGCAGGTGGACATGGATAAGCCTAAGCATCGCGCGGAAATGTTGCGGATGTTCGGATTGGCGAAATTGCTCCTCGTGCGCAGTGAATCGCTAGCGGAAAGACTCGTGGCCCTCGGCGCTGCGCGGGAAAAAATTCGCGTCCATCGCACGGGGATTCCGCTGCGGGAGATTAAATTCACACAACGCGCGGCTCCTGCGGATGGTGCGTGGCATTGCGTGCAGGCGTGCCGACTGATCGCGAAGAAGGGACTCACGACGACGCTGCGTGCGTTTGCGGAGTTTTCCGTGAGGTATCCCAAGGCCACGCTCACGCTGGCTGGCAGCGGTCTGCTCATGGATGAGTTGTGGAGGTTGGTATTGAAGCTCGGTCTGCAAAATCGCGTGAAGTTCACAGGCTTTCTCACTCAGCAGGAGTTGCGAATGCTTTACGCCAAGTCGCATCTATTTTTGCACCCGAGCGAGATGGGCGAAGATGGCGACCAGGAGGGCGTGCCGAACTCGATGCTCGAAGCAATGGCCTGCGGTCTGCCTGTCATCGCGACAAATCACGGCGGCATCCCAGAGGCGGTCGTGCATGGCGTGAGCGGGCTGCTTGTGCCGGAGCGCGATCATCTGGCGCTCGCTGGCGAAATGCTCGCGCTGACATCGAAGCCAGAACGCTACGCTGCAATGAGCGCAGCAGCGGCACAGCGGGTGGAGAAGGAGTTTAATCTCAAAGTGACGGTCGCCGCGCTGGAGGGATTTTACGAAGAGGCGGCGGCGGATTGATCTCTTTGGAACGAACCGCTTCCCAATCTCAAGCACAGTGCTACTTTCCCCGACCATGAAATTGCGGCTGACTCTCTCGTGCCTCTCGTTGTTCACTTTCTCCTCGCTCGCGCAGGACGGAGCGAAAGCTGAGGTGAAGGAAGACAAGGATTCCCCCTACGATCAAATCCAGGCCATCGCGCGCGCGATGCAGATCATCCGGCAGGATTATGTGGACGAGAAAAAGGCGAGCTACGATCAACTCACCAAAGCCGCGCTGCGTGGGATGCTGCAAAGTCTTGATCCGCATTCGCAGTTCATGGAGCCGACGGGCTTCGAGGAGATGAAGGAGGATACGGACAGTCGTTTCGGCGGGCTCGGTGTGCATGTGACGGAACGGAACGGGGACCTCATCGTCGTGTCGCCGATGGAGGATTCGCCGGGGTTCAAGGCGGGGCTGATGCCGGGAGATCAGATCATCAAAATCAACGGACAGAGCGCGGAAAAGATGGAACTGAGCGAGGCCGTAGAGAAGCTGCGTGGCGCTCCGGGCACGAAGGTAAGCATGACGATTTTGCGACCCGGCACGAAAGAGATTAAAGATTTCGAGATGGTGCGCGAGACGATCAAAGTGTGGAGCGTTAAAGACGCCAAGATGCTGCCGCCGGAACTGGCCGGAGAGATGAAGATCGGCTACGCACGCATCACGCAGTTCAACGCGCCGACGGCGGAGGAACTGGCGAAGAAGCTCGATGAACTGGAGAAGCTGGGGATGCAGGGCTTCATCCTCGATTTGCGCTTCAATCCCGGCGGGCTGATCAATTCCGCCGTGGACGTGGCGGGAATGTTTCTCCCGCCCGCAAGCGTCGTCTGCACGACGGAAGGACGCACGCCTTCGCAGAGCCGGAAATACACAGCGAATCCCGCGCTTCGGCGTCGGGGAAATTATCCGCTCGCGGTGCTCATCAACTACGGCAGCGCCAGCGGCAGTGAACTTGCGGCGGGTGCGCTGAAAGACACGAACCGGGCGATTATCGTAGGAGAAACAAGTTTCGGAAAAGGCAGCGTGCAGAGCATTCTTCCGATGCCCGACGGCTCGGCGCTGCGACTCACAACGGCGAAATACTACACGCCAGCGCATCAGGTCATTCACGAACGCGGCATCACGCCGACGATTCGGGCGACGATGACGCAAGAACAGGAGCGGCAGTTGATGACTTCAAGGCGCGAGGATTTGACGGACGAGATACGAAAGAAAGACCTCGCCAATTTCCGCGACACGCAACTCGAACGTGCGGCAGATGCGCTCAAGGGCGTGCTGGTCTATGCGCAGAAAGTGGGGAAGTAGGACGTGACGATTCTCGCAGTAGAAACATCGTGCGACGAAACGGCGATCGCGACTTTGCGCGATGGCGAATTACTCGCGAGCGAAGTGGCCTCGCAGATTGCACTGCACGCTGCGACAGGCGGCGTGGTGCCGGAGGTCGCGGCGCGTGATCATCTGCGGACATTGCGCCCGACGCTCAACGCCGCGCTGGCAAAAGCGGGTCTGACACTCGATGGGGTAGATGCTTTCGCCGCGACGCGCGGGCCGGGCCTTGCGACTTCGCTCATGATCGGATTGTCGGCGGCGAAAGGTCTGGCCGTTGGCTTTGGAAAACCATTCCTAGGCGTGAACCACATGGAGGGTCATCTGCTCTCGCCTTTCTTTAAACGCGGCGGAGTGCGTCCGGCCATCGGCCTCATCGTGAGCGGAGGGCACACGATGCTCGTGGATATTGAATCCGTCGGCTCATACCGTCTACTCGGCCAGACGCAGGACGACGCGGCAGGCGAGGCTTTTGATAAAGTCGGGAAGCTACTCGGCCTAGCGTATCCCGGCGGACCAAATGTGAATCGCATCGCACGCGAAGGAAACGTAGCGGCGTTCGACTTTCCCCGCTCGATGATTCACTCGGATGATTTTGCATTCAGCTTTAGCGGTCTGAAAACGAGTGTGCGCTATTTGCTGCCGAAACTCGCCGAGGTGCCGCTCGCCGATGTGTGCGCGTCTTTCCAAGAAGCTGTGGTGGACGTGCTCGTGGCAAAAACGATCCGCGCCGCGCAAACGACAGGTCGCCGGGTGGTGGCAGTCAGTGGTGGAGTAAGTTGCAACACACGCCTGCGGGAAAAACTGACTACTGCCTGCGCACAGCAAGGACTGGAGTTACTCTTAGCGGAGCCGTCCCTCTGCACCGACAACGCCGCGATGATCGGCTACGTCGCCTCGCTTCGTCTAGCACTGGGAGACACCTCGCCGCTAACCGTAGAGATTGATCCAAATCTCCGGCTGGTGGCGTAGGCGAGGGATCAATATTCGCGGGCGAGGAGGTGGTCGGCGAGGGCTCGGAGAGTGTCGGCTTTTTTGGAGAAGGGCTTGAGTGCGGCGTGGGCGGCGCGGGTGAGGCGGCGCGCGGTGGCGCGGGATTTTTCGAGGCCGTGGATGGCGGGGTAGGTGGCTTTTTGCGCGGCGATGTCCTTGCCGGCGCTCTTGCCGAGTTTTTCGGAGGTCTGTGTGACGTCGAGGATGTCGTCTATGACTTGGAAGGCGAGGCCGACGCTCTGGCCGAAAGTGGTGAGTGCTTTGAGTTGCGCAGACGTGGCGTTCGCGCTCATCGCGCCGAGGCGGATGCTGGTGGTGAGAAGGGCAGCGGTTTTGCAGCGGTGGATGTAGTCGAGGTCGGCGGCGGAAAGTTTGCGGCCTTCGCCTTCGAGGTCAGCGACTTGTCCGCCGACGAGCCAGCGACTGCCGGATGCGTGCGCGAGTTCAGTGATTTGCGCAGCGATGTCGTAGCGTGGGGCTGGTTTCGCTTTTGCCAGAATCTCGAACGCGAACGTGAGCAGTGCGTCGCCTGCGAGGACGGCGACGCCTTCACCGAAAACTTTGTGATTTGTCGGGCGTCCGCGCCTGAGATCGTCGTCGTCCATGCATGGGAGGTCGTCATGGATGAGCGAGTAGGTGTGGATGCACTC
>CAMBOD010000136.1 GCA_945868985.1 Prosthecobacter debontii
CCGAGAACCACCAGCCCGTAAAGCACTCCACGAAACGCCGCGCCTATCGCACTTGGGGGAGTCGGAGCCGCAATGAACGCCGTGGTTTCCTCATCGTGTTCAGCGATTCTCGGCTTCGCGCTCGGCTTCAACTTCCCCTTCCATTCCTCGCGCACCAACTGCGGAAAATGCTCCACAACCGTCGGCAAAAAGTAATCCCAGAGTGCGACGTGCGAATCCACCTCCCAGCTCTCGTTCTTTTTATCGAGCGCCTCGATGAGCACCTGCACATGCGCCTTCGTCACGTCCTTCACAACCTTGGCCCCTTCCCCCTGGCAGAGATCGAGGTAAAGCGACACACGGTTCGTGCGGCGGTAGTCTATCTCGTCCTGAAAAAGCTGTGGGTGCAGCCGCAATTTTTCATCTCCCCACTTCGTAAATCGCGAAGTCAGCTTCGGGCTTTCCAGCGCCTTGCAGATCGCGACCGCCGCCTCTTCATACGTGATTTCCCCGTCAAAAGTCGCCCCAAGGTATTTCAGCAATGCCATCTGCTTTGACGTCGGCGCTTTCGTCGCCGCACCACTCCTCACCCCACTCGCACTCGGAGCAGGCGGCGGCGCACTGCTGGCAGGATTCATCACTTCGCCCAGCGGAACCCATTCGGGCAGCCCTTTGCGCCAGGCCTTGTCGGTGGGCAGAAGCCCGCCGCGCTTGAGTTGCGACTGAACGGTTTCTTCGCTGAACGGCCCGATTTGCTCGCCGTTTCGCAGGACAAAAATTTCCATAGGTGGTGAAAGTGAATGACCGATTAAAACACCGATTATTAGCAAACGGTTGTAAAAACAGAAAGCATCTTACCGCATTTTCATGCTCTCCGCTCACTAGTTACGGCAAAGGGAAAGAGCACAATTCGGAAAAACGTGGCCGAATAAATCATATATGAGCTTCCGCGCCGCGTGCGCCCGGCTACAAGCGCGGTGCATGAAACTTGGTCTCGTTCGTCGTGGATACTCCGGCTCCGGTGGGGCCGAGGTGTATTTACTTCGGCTCATGGGCGAACTGGGCCGTGCCGGGCACGAGTTGTTTTTGGTTTCGGATGTGGAGTGGCCGCACGATGTCTTTGCGGCAGACACGGCGCGCCCAGTCGGGACGGTTTTGAAAGCGAACAGCCCCATGGCATTTACCGACGGCGTGAGGGAATGGCGGAAGCGTAGTGGCTGCGATTTCGTTCTCAGTCTGGAGCGAGTGTGGGAGTGTGATGTCTTTCGCGCAGGCGACGGCGTTCATGCTTCGTGGCTGGAGCGCAGGGCGAAATTTGAGCCTTTTTGGAAACCGCTCTTCCGCAGTTTCAGCGCAAAGCACGGCCAGCTTGTGCGACTGGAGCGCGCACTTTTTACCGGCGGCGCACGGCGTATCATCGCGAATTCGCAGATGGTGAAAGACGAAATCATCGCGCGTTTCGGCACGCCCGCCGAGCGTATTGAGTTGATCTATAATGGTGTGCCTGCCAACGCGCCGTCGGCGAACCGCGCTGAAGCCCGTGCTGCGCTGGGGCTGGGTGATTCTGATTACGCGGTGCTTTTCGCCGGCTCTGGCTGGGAGCGAAAGGGTCTGCGCCATGCCATCGCCGCCGTGAATGCGCTGCCCGGTGCTACACTGTTGGTCGCGGGCCGTGGAAAGACTCGCGGGCTGCCGCACTCCGAGCGCGTGCGTTTTCTTGGGTCGCAGTCGCGTGCGGAAATGACACGGCTGCTCGCGGCGGCGGATGTTTTTGCGCTGCCGACGGTCTACGAGCCGTTCTCGAATGCCTGCCTCGAAGCCCTCGCTGCTGGCCTGCCCGTGATCACCACGACGGCGAATGGCTTTGCGGAAATCATCGAAAACGGCGTCGAGGGCGAAATCGTCACGCCGGGCGATGTTCCCGCGCTCACCGCTGCACTTTCCCGATGGGCCGATGTCAGACGCCGGGCGGAAATCCGCGAGCGATTGCTGGCGAAAGGCGCGCAGTTTTCCATCGAAGCGAACGTCGCCCGCACACTGGAATTCATCACAAAAGAAGTCGTCTGACGCCCCTATCGCGCTTGCCGTAGTGGTTGTGTGGGCTAAGAAGGTTGGCTCGCTGCGGGTTAAATAAGCCACGCGAGACACTGCGACATGCCAATTTCCAATCTTACAAACATCCGTTGCCTCCTGCCGCTCGTGCTTTGCGTCACCCTCACAGGCTGCAAGGACGACGTCATTCGCACCTACCGTGTCGCGAAAGATCCCGCGCCGCAGTCCACGATGCCCGCCGCTGCGGATGCTGCTCCGTCTGCTTTGCCGGAATGGAAGGTGCCTGAAACGTGGGCTTCGCAGCCGCCGTCGGCGATGAGGCTGGCGAGCTTTCGCGCTGGTGAAGTGGATATGTCGGTCAGCAAAATGCCCGGCACCGCTGGCGGCACACTGGCAAACGTGAATCGCTGGCGTGGGCAAATCGGCCTCGCGCCGCTGACAGAAGGCGACCTCGCGACCGCGCAAAAGGCAGTCGAAGTCGGCGGGGAAAACTCGCTGCTTTTCGAAATGGCTGGTGAAAAACCGCCGGAGGGCAAGTCGCAGCCGCAGCGGATGCTCGTCGCCATAGTTCCGCGCGCTGGAGAGAGCTGGTTTTTCAAAATGACCGGGGACACTGCCGCCGTCGCCAATGAGAGCGCAAACTTCGCGGCGTTTCTCAAATCCATCCGTTTCAAATAATGAACGCCATTCTCCGTTTTTTCAGTTCATTGAAGCTGGTCATCACCTGCCTCGTCTTTGCGATGATCATCGTCGTTTTTGGCACGCTTGAGCAGGTGGACATCGGCATCCAGAACGCGCAAAAGAAATACTTCGACCAACTCGTCATCAGCCCGCAGCGCGACGGCCCGCTCGGCGGCGAGACGTTCAATAATTTCATCCAAAGCCTTCCAGCCAGCGGCATCTATTTGTGGATTTTTAAAACTGTGCCGCTGCCCGGTGGCTACCTCGTCGGCGGTGTGATGCTCGCCGGGCTCATAGCATCGTATTTCACGCGATTCAAAGTCGGCGCGTGGCGCGTGGCGGTGGTGACGGCTATTTGCGTCGTGGAAACTTGGGCGATGCTGCAAGTCGGCTATGCGACATGGCCGGGCTGGCTGCTCATGCTCGCGGTCACTGTGCCCAATTTGGCGCTCGTCGCTTACGCGCACTACAAACTGCGCTGGCCGAAAGTCGGCGTGATGCTCACGCATCTTGGGATCGTCATTATGCTCGTCGGTGGATTGCTCACCAGTCTGTGGCAGCGCGAAACGCGGATGATCATCACCACGGGCGAGACGGCGACCTACTCCGCGAGCGACATGGAATGTGAGCTCGCCATCGTGAGCGACGCTGGCGACGGGCAGGAGGACGTGGTCGCCATTCCGCAGAGCCTGCTCGACAAAGGTGGAACCATTACGCTGCCGAACCTGCCATTTGCGGTGAAAGTGCGCACCTTCATGCGCAATAGCGACCTCCTGAAACTTGCTGCGGGCGAGACGCCGCCTCACCCCGTCACCGAGGGCTATGGTAAAACGCACAAGGCCTCGCCAATCGCGCCAGCAAGCAAGATGGACGAACGCAATTTCATGGCGGGCTATGTTGATTTGGTGAAGGACGGACAGCCAGTCGGCACCTACCTCGTTTCGCTTTGGGGTGAGCTTTTCCAAGACAAACTCCCGGCGCAAAATGTGGAGGTCGGCGGAAAAACCTACGCGCTGCGGATGCGCCCGGCGCGATTCTATAAACCGTTTTCACTTACGCTGCTGAAGTTCAGCCACGACAAATACAAAGGCACCGAGAAGCCGAGGAATTTCTCCAGTCTCGTGAAACTCAAGGACCCGCGTTCCGGCGAAGAGAGCACGCGATTGATTAAGATGAACGAGCCGCTGCGCTACGAAGGAGAAACGTTCTTTCAAGCGAGCTTCCTGCCCGGCGACCGCACGACCATTTTGCAGGTGGTGAAAAACCCCGCAGCGTGGCTGCCCTATGTCTCGTGCGTCGTCGTGTCGCTCGGGATGATGCTGCAA
The DNA here is from genome assembly GCA_945868985.1 of Prosthecobacter debontii. Classification (GTDB taxonomy): domain Bacteria; phylum Verrucomicrobiota; class Verrucomicrobiia; order Chthoniobacterales; family Chthoniobacteraceae; genus SXWH01. Next base: position 4,038 of record CAMBOD010000136.1, read on the forward strand.
TTCCTCATTCACCTGATCCGCTTCACACAAAAGCGCGCCAAAGCATGAAAACTGAAACTTCTCCAACGACAGGCTGGACCCGCTGGCTGCCACACGCCGTTTTGCTCTGCGCGGTGATCGGGTTCGTGATGAGCTTCAGGCCGCCGAAGGCAAAGACGGAAATCAACGTGCGTGAATTCGGCTCGCTGCCCGTGCTGGTGAAGGGCCGCATCCAGCCGTGGGATTCGCTCGCCCGCAATGCGCTGCTCTCCATCCGCGAGGTGTCCGATTTCAACGACCGCGATTTGAGCGTGAAGATGAGCGCCAGCGAATGGCTGCTCGAAACGATGTGCAAGCCCGCCGAAGCCAACGCGCGGAAGGTTTTCAAAGTGGACGAGCTGGATCTCAAAACGCTGCTCGGTGCGGAGAACAAGGCGGTGAAGTTTTTCTCCGCGAATGAAATCGCCGCAAAGCTCAATGATCTGCGCGAGGTGCTGAAATCCGGCACCGAGACCACCACCGACGGACGAATGAGGCAGAAGAAAACCTCCGAGTTGACGCCCTATCAAAAGGCGGCGCAGCAGCTCTGGCGGAAGTTCAATTATTACCTCGTGATCCAGAATGCGATTCACGTCGCGGACACGCAGACTTTTCAGGCGCAGATGGAGCAGGTGCTCAGCGGAGCGGAGCAGGAGCCCGCCAAGGACAAGTTTTCGTGGGAGACGGAGCTTTCGCGCTACGAGCAGTATTTGCCGAAGGATTTCGCGAGCATCCACGCACAGCCGGGCAAGGATGAACTGACGAAGGAGCAGCGCGTCTATTTCGTCTTCGTGCAGCGCTACAAGCAGCTTCAGGAGGAGGCGGCATTTGGCGAAAACGCCGTGGGCATCACGCCGTCGGCGAAGAACCCCGATGAATTCGACACGCTCTTCGAGAGTCTGACGAAAGCGGTCTTTGCACAGAAAGTGGATGCCGGTGTTCGCAATTACTCGCGCATGGTCACGGCGTATCAACGTGGTGACGCGAGTGCATTCAACACTGCGCTAACAGATCAGCAGGCGCTGCTAGCAGCGGTGCCCGGCGCTCTTTCGACGGCGAAGCACGAGCGCATTTTCAACGACGCCGATCCGTTCAACTTCACCATCACGCTCTACGTGTGCGTGCTGCTGCTCTCGCTCTTTTCGTGGCTGGGAATGGCGCAGCCGCTCGGAAAGGCGACGCGCTGGCTGCTCGTGTTCACCTTCGCGCTGCACACGGCGGGAATCATCACGCGCATCGTGCTCATTGATCGTCCGCCGGTGATCAATCTCTACTCCGCCGCAGTCTTCGTCGGGTGGGGCGCGGCGGGTCTGGCGCTGCTGCTGGAGTTTTATTTCCGTGGCTGTATCGCCAGTGCGGCTGCGGCGATGGTCGGTTTCGGCACGCTCATCATCGCGAACCACAAGGCGCTCGAAGGCGACACGCTTGAAATGATGCAGGCGGTGCTCGACTCGAACTTCTGGCTCGCGACGCACGTCGTCATCATCAACCTCGGCTATTCCGCCACCTACCTCGCCGGCACGCTCGGAATTCTCTACGTGCTGCGTGGTGTTTTCACCCCGAGCCTCGATGCAGAGCTGGGCAAAAAACTCGAACGCTCCGTGTATGCGATCACCTGTTTTGCAGCGCTGTTCAGTTTCACCGGCACCGTGCTAGGCGGCATCTGGGCGGATCAAAGCTGGGGGCGTTTCTGGGGCTGGGACCCGAAGGAAAACGGCGCGCTGCTCATCGTGCTTTGGTGTCTCGTCATGCTGCACGCGCGCTGGGGCGGCTACATGGGCGCACGCGGGCTGATGGCCGCCGCAATCTTCGGCAACATCGTCACTTCGATCAGTTTCTTCGGCACGAATATGCTCGATATCGGGCTGCACAGCTACGGGCGCTCGGAAAATGGCGCGCTCCGGCTCTGGCAGTTCAGTCTCAGCCAGCTCGCGCTCATCGCCCTGGCACTGCTGCCGCTGAAATGGTGGCGCAGCGGCAAACAACTCGCAAAAACAACGTAGCCAAAGACGCCCAGTTCTCGCCAATTCCACGGTGGCGCGCGGACGGGCGGCACATTATCAACCGCGCAAATGTCATCCATCATCGAACACACAGACCCCATCAATTCGCAGATCCTCGCCGTGTCCGAGGACAAGATATCCGGCTTCGTTCGCGAGCCTTTTGCCGCCATTGCGGAAAAGTGCGGACTGCCTTTGGAAACCGTTCTGGATCGCATCAAGACGATGCTCGCCGCTGGCACCATCCGCCGCGTGCGCCAGACGCTCGTCGCCAGTAATCTCGCCGAGGGCGCGCTCGTCGCGTGGCAGGTGCCGGAGGAAAAACTGAACGATGCGTTCGACTGGATGTTTAAAAACGACCCGTTCAGCGGCCATGTCGTCGTCCGCAGCACGGACAACCAGACCACCGGTAGCGCCTACCGCCTTTGGACCACGCTCAAAACGCCGACCGGCACAAACATGGAGGAACACGCCCGCGTCCTCATGCGCCACACCGGTTGCA
>CAMBOD010000137.1 GCA_945868985.1 Prosthecobacter debontii
GCTCGATCCGCCGAACCTCCTGCTCATGGACGAGCCGACGACGCATCTCGATATCGGCAGCATTGATGCGCTCCTTGGCGCGCTCGAACAATACGAGGGCACGCTCATTTTCATCAGCCACGACGTGCATTTCATCCGCTCGCTCGCAAAATCCACGCTGCACATCAGCGCGGGACAACTCACGCCTTACGCAGGCGACTACCAGTATTACCTCGATAAAACGCGCGCCACTTCCGCCCGCGCCGCGCTCACCGCTGGCGAGCAACTCACCGACTCCCGCCCCAGCGAAGCCGCCGCTGCAACAGGCCAGCGCGGCCCCGGCCTCCGCGAGCAAAAAGAGCAGAAGCGCGCCGAAGCCGAGCAGCGCAAAGCCGAGGCGAAAGCCGTTCGCGAACGCGCGCAGATGGTGAAGGACATGGAGGCAAAAATTCATGAACTCGAAGGACTGCAAAAATCCCTCACAGCCGAACTCGAAGCACCCGATACTTACGCCAACGGCCGCGCCATGGCGCTCAACCGCGAACTCCTCAAAGTGCAGCAGGAACTCGAACGCACCACCGCTGAGTGGGAGTCGCTGGTGAAATAGCGACACGCTATTTTCACCACAAAGACACCAGGTCACGAAGAAGATTTCGCTTCATTCATAGGCGGGCATCCGTCATTCGTCTCACGTGAACTGGCCACAGCTCCTCAGCGCAGAAAGACTCGGACGCGCAAAACCCGGACGACGCGAAGCCGCGCGCTCCGATTTTCAGCGTGACAGCGACCGTATTATTTTTTCTTCGGCGTTCCGGCGTTTGCAGGACAAGACGCAGGTTTTTCCGCTCGCGGAAAATGATTTCGCGCGCACACGGCTCACTCACTCGCTGGAGGTCGCGAGCGTGGGGCGCTCGCTTGGATCACGCGTCGGCGCGGAGGTATGCGCGCGGCACGGGCTCGGCACGCTGGGGCTGCATCCGTCGGACTTCGGGGCCATCGTCCACGCTGCGGCGCTCGGGCACGATCTGGGCAATCCGCCCTTTGGCCACAGCGGTGAGGATGCGATTCAGCATTGGTTCAAAAGCAACAGTCCGCACGCACTCGAAGCCCGCAAAGGACTCGGCACGGCGGAGGTCGCGGACATCGAGCGATACGAGGGCAATGCGCAGGGTTTCCGTATCCTGACGCGGTTGCAAATGCCGGACAACTCCGGCGGTCTTCAGCTCACGAGCGCCACGCTCGGCGCGTTCACGAAATACCCGCACGCCTCGCTCATTGGCGCTGTGCCGCACACGGGCGCGAGTTTGAAAAAGTTCGGCTATTTTCAAAGTGAGCGTGAACACTTCTCGGCGGTCGCGCAGCACTGCGGGCTGATCCAGCGGGCACCGGAATGTTGGGCGCGTCATCCGCTCGTTTTCCTCGTCGAGGCAGCGGACGACATTTGCTACCGGCTCGTGGATTTCGAGGACGGTGTGCGCCTCGGCCACCTCAGCTATGAAGTCGTGCGTGACGCATTCCTCTCGGTCATTCCGCAGCGCAAATTCACCCGCGCTCTCGACACGATGTCCTCGCCCAAAGCCGCCATCGAGATGCTGCGCGCCATGGCCATCGGCGAATGTCTCGCGCAATGCACGAGCGCATTTCTCGATAGCGAAGAGGATTTGCTCGCGGGGAAATTCGACGTCCCGCTCGTGGATGTCATCCCCGCCGCTGCCGCGCTCGGCGAGATCCAGAAAGTGAGCCGCGAGACGATTTACGCGACCGACCGCGGTGTGCAGATCGAAATCGCTGGCTACGAAGTGCTCGGCGGACTGCTCGATATTTTCATGAGCGCCGTGAACGACATCGCCGCACGCGGCGACAGCGCGGCAAAGCGCAGCCACAAGCTCGCGAGCCAGCTCCCCTCCGAGTGCGTCCGCGCCGCGCGGGAGGCCGGGCCGTATTCGCGGCTGATGCCGATGCTCGATTTCGTGAGCGGCATGACGGACAGCTACGCGGTCGCGCTCTACCGTCGTGTGAAAGGAATCGCCCTTCCGGGTTCGTAGCAGAAATTCCCGCTCGCCGCGCAGTGTGCGGCCCGCTCTTTATCCCGCGCCCATGCTTCAGCAACTCGTCACCTTACTCGAATCTACTCAGCACTGGCTCCGCGATCTCGGCTGGCTCGGCATGATCGCGTTTGCGGGGATGTTTGTCATCGCGCAGCTCTTCATGGTGCCGGTCGCGCCGATGGGAATGGCGGCTGGTCTGTTCTTCGGTTTCGCGCTTGGCTGGTCCGGGTTGATGGTCGGCTGCGCAGCGGGGGCGACGATCAATTTCCTCATCTCACGCCACTTCGCACGCGGCTACGTCACCCGCAAGCTCGGCAACAACGTGAAGTTCCGCGTGATCGAAAAAGCCATCGAGCAAGGCGGCTGGAAAATCATCGTGTTGCTACGCTTCGTGCCGATTCCGTTCGGCCTCGCAAACTACTGCTACGGCCTCACTCCCATCGCATTCTGGCCTTATTTCGGCGCGACGCTCATCGCCGTCGCCGGCCCGAACGCGCTTTTCGCGTGGATGGGCTCTACTTTCAACGGCGCGCTGTCCGACCTCGTCGGAAAAGGTCGCCCGCATAGCCCGTTTGAATACGCCTTCCCGGTCATCGGCCTCATCGCCGCCATCCTCGCGCTACGATACGTGGCGAAAGTCGCGCGCGAAACCGTGGCGAAAAGCACACCCCGCCCTGAGTAGAAAGACTTACGGCCTGCCGATGGAACTTGGACGCGGCGGGGCAATATGCTCAGCACGGAACCTCCCGCTCTCTGTCATGCCAGCGCGCGGTTTCCGTTTCGGCTTATCACCAGCAGCCCGCTCCTCGGGGCTGCGAAAATCCGGTTCGTGCCAGCCGCAGTGCTCACAGCGCCACGGCCAAACCCATCGCTTCACGATCATGGAGATGACGCAGACGATCCAAATGCCACAGGTGAGCACGGTTAAAATGAAATTTGCTTTCCAGTGAGATACCGCAGGGAGGAATGGTTGTTGATGCCGACATTTCGGGCAATAGGCTCTGATACTTCGGCGTGACATGAATGATACCTTACTGCCTTCGTTTTGATAAAAAAGCTCGCAAAACTACGTAAAATTTACGTGACGAAAAATTTGCGCCTATTTGCCTGCGGGGGATTGCTTAAGCGCGTAACGCACCAATTCCGCCAATGAACGAAGCCCTAGCTTACGCATGATACTCGCCCGGTGTGCTTCGATAGTGCGCACGCTCAAACCGAGACGCTGCGCCATTAATTTGTTAGGCAGACCATCACACAACAGCCCCATGACTTCGTTCTCCCGTTTGGAGAGTTTGCTGCACTTCATCTCCGTCGAACCGCTGTGATTTGTTCCGTCGTGGTTGTTGCCGACGCCTTTTTGACGCAGTTCAGTGATGTCTATCACAACTCCCAGATAACCGATCAAATTACCGCGCTCATCGTGCTGCTCGGAAACACGGGAGCATACCCAAACCACGCTCCCATCATGCCTTAGATAGCGGGACTCACAAAGAAATTGAGTTCTTGTTTCTAAAGCCCTCCTCCATTCAACAAGCACGCGCTCCAAATCGTCAGGGTGAATCACACGGTGCCAGCCGTTGCCAAGAGCGTCCTTCAGTGGGCAGTCCGACAATTCCTCCCACTTTTCGCTCACCCATAGGCACGAACCATTTACATCAGTGCGATACAGCGAGGCAGGCGAACTATTCTGAAAATAGAGCGACAAATCATCGCCTGACGCTGATCGAGAAGATATTTTGGCTTCTACCTTTCGCTCGGAGACTTCCAGTGATGCACCGCAGAAACCGAGCAATATACCATCGTCATCCCTTTCTTCCACGCAGCGGGCGCATAAACGCACCCAACTGCCGTCTTTGTGAAGCAGGCGATACTCAAAACAGAATCCGTCCTTACGTATTCCTCGGTTCGCCTCACGCACATACCGCTGCCATTCTGCGATCAGTGCATCGCGATCTTCCGGGTGAATCATCTTTTGCCACCCATGGCCCATCGCTTCTGAGGCACTACGACCGGTGAGTTCGCACCATCTCCGATTTACGATTACCAGATTGCCTTCAGAATCCGTGCAATGCACCACCGCTGGAGACACTCTCATCAGCCTATCCAGCCATTTTTGCTCAGCAATAGCCTCTGACGTGCCGCCTTTATCCTCTAACGCATCCGCGTTTTTTATCCGATTTTCTTGGGAAACCTCTTTTTCCATTAGTTCGCGCACTATACTTTACGCACGATAAGACTGTCCATAATAAACCATATTTGAACTTATTTTTCATCTAGCCAGACAAGGATCGGACGCTCCTCCGCTTGTATGGCGAAATAGCCTTCAATCTCCAGCTTTACCTTTGCCGTTTCCGCATCTCCGTGCGTCAAAGGCATCCGCTCGGCGCGTGTGACAAGCAACGGATCGTGGAAAAGACGAACCACCAGCGGGTCGCCAGCAGGTTTCCAAATCGCCAAGATACGCTTTTTAGAATCAGTGCTGTGGATAAATTCGTAACAAAAGCAGTCCCCGGCATCCTCCCGCTCCACGTGCGAAAAACGGTAATCGCCAAGTGAGCGGCGGAGCCATGCCAGCGCGTGAAAAACGGGCTTCGGCTGGAGATTTGGTGCGCTTCCGTCGCTGCGGAGTTGCGGTGCATTGGCATCTTTGGCCGATATCAAATGCGCCCGATCTACGCCAAGGCCCGCCAACAATAGGAAAGCACGCACCGTCCACATCGCCTGCTGTTCCTCGGTGACACTCGGAGTTTCCACACCCGACGGCGCTGGCTTCGTGCTCATATCGTAGCCAAACTCAGTTTCCCAAAGTTCCTTCGTTCGTGCGTGCCCTGCGCGCGATTTCTGCAATTGGCGGAGATTATCGAGCCACTTTGTCGTTGGATCTTCCGGATAGCTGCGAAGGGCAGATGACGATGGAATCAACTGCTTTGCATCCACGTTCGGTCCGATGAAATCACGCATCAAAGGCCGTTCGCGCTCTCCCGCTCCGGCGAGCGCGCAGCATGCGCAAAATGCGATCAACAGAACCTTCATGCGTGCACACTATCGTGCACATGAGGTTCGCAGCAAGAATACGCCTGCAAATGCAATGGAGGGTGGCTCTTGGCCAAGCGACGTTGAGCCTGAATCCGGCCATCCATGCATAGTCCGCAGCGATGGCAATAGAACCGACTCAACCAAAAACCACATCCTGCGGGCGCTGCGAAAATTGCCGTTGCGGCGAAAAAAATGATCACCACCATGAGCGGGAGGCGGCGGAGCAAGCCGTCCATGCACGCGTGGGTGCGGAAAATCCCGCGCCCGACGCGGACAGCGCGAAAACGGAGGAGGCGGCTCTATGAACGTTCTGGCGCTCACCATCTTTGTCGGGCTGCTGCTCGTGATTTTCTTCGTGGTGCTTTGGATCGCCACGGAATGCGGTTCGCAACCTTCCAGCGAGCGCGACGCCCTTCTCCCCCTCGATCCCGATTCTGCACCTTCTGTAAAAACTGACTCATGAGCACTGAAATCACCCAAGCAAAAACACGCATCGAATACGACGACACGCCAGTCCGGCAGTTCATGATCGCCTCTATTTTCTGGGGGATCATCGGGATGCTCGTTGGCGTCTTGATAGCCACGCAGCTAGGCGTATGGCAGGCGAATTTCAACACGTCATGGCTGACCTTCGGTCGCCTGCGCCCGCTGCACACGAACGCGGTCGTCTTCGCATTCGTGGGCAACATGATGTTCGCCGGCGTCTATTATTCCACGCAGCGGCTGGTGAAGGCGCGCACCGCGTCGAAGCTCTTGTCGCGGATCCATTTCTGGGGCTGGCAGCTCATCATCGTCGCAGCGGCGATCACACTCCCGCTCGGACTGACTCGCGGAAAGGAATACGCGGAGCTGATCTGGCCCATCAACATCGCTGTCGCGCTGATCTGGGTCGTGTTCGCGGTGAACTTCTTCTGGACGCTCGCCCGTCGCAACGAGCCGACTCTCTACGTGGCCATCTGGTTTTACATCGCGACGATCATCACCGTGGCGATGCTCTACATCGTCAACCACCTCTCCATCCCCACGAGTTGGACACACAGCTACCCGATCTTCGGCGGCGTGCAGGACGCGCTCGTGCAATGGTGGTATGGGCACAACGCCGTCGCCTTCTTCCTCACCACGCCAATCCTCGGCATCATGTATTACTTTCTGCCGAAGGCGGCGGAGCGGCCCGTGTATTCATACCGGCTGTCCATCGTTCACTTCTGGTCGCTGGTCTTCATCTACATCTGGGCAGGCCCGCACCATCTGCTGAATACCTCGCTGCCCGTGTGGCTCCAGTCGCTCGGGATGATTTTCTCGCTGATGCTGTGGGCTCCATCGTGGGGCGGTATGCTCAACGGTCTGCTCACACTGCGCGGGGCGTGGCATAAAGTGCGCACCGATCCCGTGCTGAAATTCTTCGTCGCCTCCGTGACTTTCTACGGCATGGCGACGTTCGAGGGCCCGCTCATGTCCATCCGCTCGGTGAACGCCCTCTCGCACT
>CAMBOD010000138.1 GCA_945868985.1 Prosthecobacter debontii
CGGTATTGGCCAATGCGTTCGCACCAGGGACCACCAGCAATCCGACCTACGTAACGGATACTGGTAAAAAGGGAGGTGTTTGGAAGGGAACTAAGGCCGTCGTCATCTATCGTGGCGGCAACGGCGAAGTCACCGAAACGAAAACAACAGACAAAACGACATACTTTATTAAACGCTCTGATCAGCCGACTAAAAATGCCTTCGTCAAAGATGGCGACTGGCTTAGCGGCACTGAAATCGAGGTTCTCTATCCTATTGGTCAGTAATCTCTGTTTCGAATAACCTGATACGGCGGGCGCTCGCTTTCGTGAGCGCCCGCCGTTATGTTTAGCGACCATGAGCAGCAACGAAATCCGCCCCAAACAACTGCGAGCCCTGCTGCTCCTGCTTTTCATTGTTCCCCTCATTCCCACGGCACTGATGGCTCGGTTCATGTTCGACGCCCTGAACAACGAGAGACTTCAAGCGTTTGAGCGCATCCAGCTACTTTATACCGACTCGCTTCCACCGATGCTTCGTTACATCCCATCTAGCGAAGGAACGACCACCGAGAACGCGAGGGAGATTTTATCGAGAGTGGAGAGAACATCCGAAAATATCGTCACTGTGCGTGTTGTAGATGCCGATGGTAAACTGATCACTGGCGAAACGAATCCATGGGGGCAGATCATCGCGCAAGCCGCCGCACCGGGCATTCGTGGTGCGTCAGTTCAGCTTCATATCGCTGGTCCGCGGGTAATAGACGAGGCCATTGCCGGGCAGCGCCAAATCCTCATCTGGACAGGCTCGCTAACAGCATTGGCGGTGTTGCTCATCGCAGGACTGGCGGCAATCACAGTGAACCGCCAACTCGCCTTGCATGAATTGAAAAATACCTCAGTGGCCACAGTCGCCCATGAACTGCGCACTCCGCTCGCCTCCATGCGTCTCCTCATTGACACATTGCGTGCGGGACGTGTGCGAGATGAGAAACAGACACGAGAGTATCTCGACCTCATCGCGAATGAAAACGAACGCCTAGGCAGACTTGCCGAAAATTTCCTGACCTTCTCACGTTTTGACCGGGGCGCGCAGCCTCTGAATCTTGGACTAATCTCCCCGCGCGCCATCGCCGAACAAACCATGAAAACACTGCGCCCACGCCTTGATGGAGTGACGTTCACTTTCGATGCGAAAGAAAACCTTCCTGAAATCCATGCTGACCGTGATGCACTTGCACAGGTGCTCACCAACCTCCTGGACAATGCGCTCAAATACACGGGCGAAGAAAAGCGTATCGCATTGCGCATCAACGCTGTTGCCGATGGAGTCGTCTTTGCCGTGGAGGACAACGGTATCGGACTGACCCCTGACGAACGGCAGGAGATATTCCGCCCATTTTACCAAGCCGATCAGAAACTTTCCCGAACACGGGAAGGCTGCGGCCTCGGTCTGGCTATCGTAAACAAAATCGTGAAAGCGCACGGAGGCGAAATCACAGTTGCGAGCGAGCCGGGAAAAGGCAGCGTGTTCCGTGTGAAAATACCGACCGTATGAAAACGAACGCAACAGTCCTCATCGTGGAAGACGACGCGACGATGATGCGCGGGCTGAAGGACAATTTTGAATTCGAGGGTTACAAGGTCGTGACAGCCTCCGACGGAGATGCAGCGCTAAAGTCGGCGATGCGCACGTTGCCAGACCTCATCATCCTCGACCTCATGCTGCCGAAGGTGAACGGCTATGAAGTGTGCCGCTTCCTCCGCGAGGAAAAGCTGGAGATGCCCATCCTCATACTCACGGCGAAGGATCAAGAGAGCGACATCGTGCTCGGCCTCAAACTCGGCGCGGACGACTATTTGAAAAAACCGTTTTACATCAAAGAACTCCTCGCGCGAGCTGAAGCACTGCTCCGCCGCAGCAAGCGGACGCAAACCGAGGCCTACGAGTTTGGAGACAGCCACCTTGATTGCGACGCACGCACTTTTACTCGTGCCGGCAAGGAAGTGGCACTTTCGCCAAAGGAGTTTGAGCTGCTGCGATTCTTCGCCAGCCGCCCCGGTCAGGCGCTTAGCCGCGACCTCATCATGACGAGCGTCTGGGGCTATGATGCGATGGTGACACCTCGCTCAATTGATCGCTTCGTGAACGCACTGCGGAACAAAATCGAGCCCGACCCGACCGAGCCAAAACACATCCGCACCGTCCGCGAATTCGGCTACAAATTCGAGCCGTAGCTACGCCTTTTCCACATCCACCACGGCGATGGTGATGTTGTCCCGTCCTCCCGCCTCCATCGCAGCGCTGAATAGTGCCTGCACCACAGCAACTGGATTCAGCATTGGCACCGCGATGCGTTCGATGTCCTTCGCGGAAACCATGTCCGTCAGCCCGTCCGTGCAGATGATGAAGCGTGCCTCCCGCGTCACCGACAGCAGATAAAAGTGTGGTTCAATCTGAATCAACTCGCTGGATCCGCCGATGCTCTGCGTCAGCGCATGCATATTTGCGGGCCGGATTTCCGGGTTAGCCTTCATCATCCCCTCATTCACGAGCATCTGCTCAACAGAGTCATCCTCCGTAATTTGCCGAACCTTTCCTCCTTCCTGCCGGTAAAGTCGCGCGTCACCAACATTGAAGCCATATAGCACACCGTCGTTCGCAAACATCCCCACTACTGCCGCGCCGGAGCCAGTAAGGTCAGGATTTTCAGTTCCTGACTTGTGGAAGCCGCGGTGAATTTCGAGCAGACGCCTGTTCATCCCTTTTGGAGAAATATCCGTGCAAAGTGAAAGACCTGTCACCACTTCCCGGCTTGCGTAAGCACCAGCCTTGTGGCCGCCAATTCCGTCAGCGGCTGCGATCACCCACTGTGGCGCATCGAGCATCGCGCTCATAGGTGCAGAAGTGCTCGCTCCGCTGAAAGTAGAGCCAAAGAGGCAGGCGTCCTCGTTCACCTTCCTCACCCGCCCCATGTGAGAAATCCACGCTCCTCGCGCGGTGTAGATCATTTTTTTGTCAGGCATTGTTCCGGCGGATTGCTCGTGAGGCATCGGGTTGATTTTGAAGTAGTGTAAGGCTGGGCGGTAGTTTCCAAAAATGCAGCCTGCATACCATCGAGGCAGCAAATTCCGACAAATTGCACCCAGTTTTCATCGCCGTGACAGCTTGGCAAAACGAATTGCCCCGATGGTAAAGAAAACGATGTTTGGCACCCACACCAACAGCTCCGGATGGAGGTGTGGGCGGTTCCGAGCCATGTCGGTGAGAAAGAAAAACAAATAGTAAACCAGACCAATCGCGAGCGAGATGGCGAAGCCGACTGAGGTTTCCTTTCGCTGCGCCGTGATCGCAAGCGGCACTGCGAGCAATGCGAACGCGAGCGTAGCCAGCGCATTGGAGAGGCGCTTGTTGATTTCAATGGTCTTCTCGGACTTCTCCGTGGCTAGCAATTCACCTAGGGCCATGCTGCTGACGCCTCCCGCCTTTTGCTTTTTCTCGTAAAGCGCCTTGAGCGAAATCGAGACACTCCCCTCTGCGACGACAATGCCATTGCGCAGTCGCGAAAGTTCATCCGGATGATTGTCGTCCCGCTGTTCATAGCGGCCGTCACGCAACTTGAGAATCAGTTGTTTCTCATGCTCGATTTCCCCCTTGGAGTTTTTGACCATCCCCGTGCCAAGTTCGAGCTGCCCCTCGCGAGCAAACATCACACTTGTGAGCGCCTTCGTGTCTTCATCAATTTTATAGACGAGAAGATTGCTCAGCACATCTCCTGAACTTTTCTCCACATAAATAACGTGCCCGGGAAAATCCTCGATCACTTTGTCCGTGCCGAACATCGCCAAAGGATTACTCGTTGCGATGTTGAAGAGCGCATTCTTCATCTGCTGCTGTGCGCGGGGAGCCACGTCCATGTTGATCCAAAGACAGATCGCCGTGAACACCGCCGCAAGCCCCCACACTGGCACACACGCCCGTGAAATGCTCACGCCATTGGCTCGTAATGCCGTCAGCTCGTTCTCCGCCGACATACGGCCAAAAACCAGCAGCACCGACGTAAGAAATCCCCACGGGATCGTGAACGTGAGCGAAAACGGCAGCACATACGCGATGAAGCTCAGGATTAGGCTCGCGGGCGCGTTTTGATTCACAAGGAGATCGAGCAGCTTTTTGAAAATATTGCCCAGCACCAGCACAACGCTGAGCACAACGATTGCAAATAGCGCGGTGACCAGCAGTTGTCGGCCTATGTATCGATCCAGAAGACGCACAGCGCCCACGTTGCCGTTTCGCGCGCCGTCAATGCAAGCGCGGCGTGCAAATCACTCCAAAGTCGTATCGTCGGGGATGACAAATTTGTAGCCCGCTGCGGCGAGGGCATCCACCACAGCCAGCACGGCCTCGACACTGTATTTACGTGATTCGTGCAGCATGACAATCGAGCCGGGCCTCACCTTTGCTAGCACACGGCGAACGATTGCACCGGAATCATTGCTCCAGCCGTCGCGTCCTCCGACAGTCCACGCGATGAGTCGCCAGCCCCGCTTGCCGAGTGCCGGATGCAGCGCAGGCGGCTTGTGCCCGACCGGGGCGCGGAACCAGCGCCATTCAACACCCGCTTCACTGAGCGCTTGTGCGCCGCCATCGAGTTCCGCCGCAATGCGTGCCGGGCCGAGTCGCCAGAAAAACATCTGCGGATGCGTCGCCGTGTGATTTGCGAGTGTGTGACCGGCAGATATTAAAGCGCCGAGCACCTCCCCCTGCGTGCGCACCTTTTCGCCGATGACAAAGAACGTCGCGCAAACACCTCGCACACGGAGCTGCTCGGAAAGCTGAAGCGTGCGCTCACCATCAAGACCATCGTCGAGTGTCAGCCATACCTCCTTCTTTGTCGTGCGAAAGCGCAACACCAAAGGCCCGAGCCACGCGCACCTTGGATGCAGCACCGCGAGCAGCAGCAGCAGATGGACGGCAAAAAGCACCACCAGCAAATCCCACTTTCCTCCCAACTCAGGCACCAGCAACCGTGCGAGCGCAATCGGCGGCAGCATCACATTCGCCGCGAGTAGAACGCGGCGGAACCATGGACGATGTCGGCTCCAAAGCATTGCGTGAGAAGGCAGGAAAACATCCGTAGCAAAAAGCAAAATCGCTCTGTGATTGCGCAGTCGAACGCTCCACGGCACAAATCTACGCGATGTCAGAAATCTACGATGTAGCCATCATTGGCGGCGGCCCGGCTGGTGCGACTGCCGCCACGTTGCTCGCCCGCAAAGGCCGGCGCGTCGTGGTCTGCGAAAAGGAGGAGTTTCCGCGTTTCAAAATCGGCGAGTCGCTACTGCCGCATTCGCTGGAAACCTTCGACCGGCTCGGCGTGCGCGCAAAACTCGACGCTCATGCTTTCAAAAAATACGGCGGGGAAATTGCCACTGCCTGCGGACGACGCATCACGCGTTTTTACTTCGACTCCGCCATCCAGCTCAACCACATTAGCGCCTATCAGGTCGAGCGGGCGTGGTTCGATAAAATGCTCATCGAGCACGCCGCGGAAAGTGGCGCGGAAATCCGCCAGCCTGCGAGCATCGAAGGCGTCGCCTTCGATGACCACGGCGTCACTTTAAAGACCAGCACCGGTGAAATCCGTGCGCGCTACCTACTCGACTGCTCGGGCCGCAACGCCGTCGTCGGCCAGCAACTGGATCTCAAGCGCCGCTACGAGCATCTGCAAAAATTCAGCGTCTTCGCACACTTTGAGAGCGTGCAGCGCGACGATGGGCGCGACGCCACTCTCACCCGCCTTGTGCGCGGTAAGCACGAGTGGTTCTGGCTCATTCCGCTCGACGACAAGCGCACCAGCGTCGGCGTCGTCATGGACATCGCCGACTACCGCACTGCAAAACAATCGCCCGAGGAATCGCTCGACGCCGCCATCGCACGAAGCCCGCTCATGCGCGGACGCATGGCAGGCGCACAACGCATCACTTCCATCCACGCCGTCGGTGATTACAGCTACCGCAACACCCGCCTCAATGGCTCGCGCTGGCTCCTCGCTGGCGATGCGGCTGGTTTCATTGATCCGATTTTTTCCACCGGCGTCTTCCTCGCCATCCACAGCGCCGAGCA
This sequence comes from Prosthecobacter debontii, assembly GCA_945868985.1. GTDB lineage: Bacteria > Verrucomicrobiota > Verrucomicrobiia > Chthoniobacterales > Chthoniobacteraceae > SXWH01. The sequence goes on from CAMBOD010000138.1 coordinate 6,106, forward strand.
GGCCGCCAATGCAATTGACTGCGCGCTGCGTCGCCCATGGCTCCGCGCGCTTCGTTTCGCGTGGTATGCACACGGACTCACATCATTGATGAACCGCTACCTCCGCTTCGTCGGCGCGTGGTATTCCGAAGAGTTTGTGGATGTTTTCACCACGCCCAAACCACCCTGCCGCATCCCACAGGCTGTCAACAGCGTGCTCGGCGGAAACATCCATCCCAACTTCAGCGTGTGGTGGCGTCTCCAGCTTTTCTACCTCGTCCTATGGGTGCAAAAACGACACCCCATCGTGGATAAACTGGAGCCACTGAATGAAAACGACCCTGCCCCGACTGCTACGAAGTAGGCGCGCTGCAAAACCACTTTGCCATTCCCCATTCGTCAGCGACTCGTTATCCGCCATCGCATGATCAAGTCGCTT
>CAMBOD010000139.1 GCA_945868985.1 Prosthecobacter debontii
CGCTGCACGACGGAGGCCTCATCGTTCGTGGAGACCGCATCGCCAGCGCTGCGTGCATCTTCCCCGTCAGCCAGCGGCAGGACTTGGACCGCAACCTCGGCCTCCGCCATCGCGCCGCCATCGGACTCAGCGAGGAAAGTGACGCCATCGTGCTCATCGTCAGCGAAGAAACCGGCGTCGTCTCCCTCGCACATCGCGGGCGGCTCGAGCGCGATTTCACACCGGAGAGCTTGCGCAAGCGCCTCGCCGAACTACTCATCACGGAAGACACCACCACCGAAAATGAAGGAACTATTCACCAACAACGCGGTAGCGAAAATCGTCTCCCTCCTGCTGGCGACGCTCCTGTGGGCAGTGATCCAAAAAAGCCAGCTCAGCGACACGACGACATCGCAGCCTAAGCCCGCCACGCCCGGAGTGGACTTCGGCGTCTCCGCACATGGAAAGTAACCGCAAAATCTTCGGCACCGACGGCGTTCGCGGCGTCGCCAACCTCGAACCCGTCACCGCCGAAACCGCCCTCAAACTTGGCCGCGCCGCCGCCCATGTCTTCACACAGGCGGGCACTCATCGCACCGACCGCCGCCCCATCATCGTCATCGGCAAAGACACCCGCCTTTCCGGCTACATGCTCGAAAATGCCCTCGCAGCCGGCGTCATGTCCTTGGGCGTGGACGTCTTTCTTCTCGGCCCGCTGCCCACACCCGGCGTCGCCTACCTCACGCGCACCTTGCGCGCCGACGCCGGCATCGTCCTCAGCGCCTCGCACAATCCGTATGAGGACAACGGCATCAAATTTTTCCGCCACGACGGCTACAAACTCGACGACGAAATCGAACAGCGCATCGAGGGCCTCGTCTTCAGCGGCGAAATCGAAAACATCCGCCCCACCGCCGGCAAAATCGGTCAGGCAAAGCGCATAGACGACGCCCTCGGTCGCTACGTCGAACACGCCAAATCCAGCTTCCCAAAAGGACTCACCCTCGATGGCATCCACATCGCCCTCGATACCGCCAACGGCGCCGCCTACAAAAGCAGCCCTTGGATCCTCCGCGAACTCGGCGCCAGCGTCACCACCTTTCACAACCAGCCTGACGGGCGAAACATCAACGCCAACTGCGGTAGCACCCACCCCGAAGAAATCTCCCGCCTCACCCGCGAAACCGGCGCGCACATCGGCATCAGCCACGACGGCGACGCCGACAGGCTTCAACTCTGCGACGAAAAAGGCGACATCGTGGACGGCGACGAAATACTCGCCATCACCGCCGTTGACCACATCCGCCGCGGCACCCTCGCGAAAAACACCCTCGTCGCCACCGTCATGAGCAACTTCGGCCTCGACGACACCCTGCGCGAACACCATGGCCGCGTCCTTCGCACCAAAGTCGGCGACCGCTACGTCATCGAAGCCATGCTCGCCCAGGACTTGAACATCGGCGGCGAACAAAGCGGCCACCTCATCTACCGCGACCACAGCACCACCGGCGACGGCATCGTAGCCGCCCTCCAAATCCTCCGCATCATCGCCGAAACCGGCAAACCATTAAGCGAACTCAAGCGCGTCTTGAAGAAATACCCCCAGGCCCAGCGCAACCTCCGTGTCCGCGAAAAGCGCCCCATCGAGACCATGCCCGACATCCTCGCCCTCATCCAGCAGACCGAGGAAAGTCTGAAAGGCGCAGGCCGCGTCCTCCTCCGCTACAGCGGCACAGAGCCAAAAATCCGCCTCCTCATCGAAGGCCGCGACTCCGCCGCGATAGAAAAAGCCGCCGACACCATCGCCGGCCTCCTCGCAGGGCACATCGGCGAATAAGCCAGGCGGGAAAGCCAACCGCTTATATAGGCCATATAAGTGCCTAGGGTCTTATGTAGCTGAGGCTGGATGAAGCGGTATAAACTGCACATCCACAATGAAGAACAAGTCTGTAAAAGGCGCGCGCATTTCGGAGCGAAAATTTCGGGAAGTGTTGAAGTATTTTGCGCATGATCTTCCCGCGCTGACAGCGTGCAAACTTTGTGGCTTGAACTACCGCACGGTGCACCGGCTTTTCGAGTTGTTGAGGCAGCGGGTGGTTGCCATTGCGGTCAAGGAAAGCCCGGCTCTGGGCGGGGAGGTGGAGATTGACGAAAGCTATTTTGGAGCGCGCCGGGTGCGCGGCAAACGGGGGCGTGGCGCGGGAGGTAAAATCCCTGTCATCGGCCTGCACAAGCGCGGCCAGAACGTCTACCTGAGCGTGGTCAAGAACTGCTCAAAGCAAGAGCTGATGCCGATTATCACCGGACGGGTGATCGAAGGAACCGACATCTACACCGACGGCTGGAAGGCTTACGACGGCCTCGTTCTCAAGGGCTACGAGCATCATCGCATTCATCATCATCAAAACCAGTTCGCCCGCGGCAAAAATCATGTCAATGGCATCGAAAGCTTTTGGAGCTACGCCAAATTCCGCTTCCTCAAATTGCGCGGCGTCCGCAAAGAACGCTTCCTTCTCCATCTCAAAGAATGTGAGTGGCGTTTTAACCATCGCCGCTCTATTCTCTACCCACTTCTGCTTTCCATTCTCCGCAAAATTCCTCTCTCAGCTACATAAGACCCGTGCCTATTTTGCGCGAGATAGCCCCTATCCCACCGCCCAAACCGCGAGCAGACTCGCCACGCGCCACTCCTTCCCCGCCCCCAATGCTCAATCTGCACATGAATTTAATATCATTTGCTAACTGGAGAAAAACTTTGGTAGTTTGCGCCACCTTCACTCGCGCTCCCAAGCACCCACCTTCAACCTATGCCAGTCAAAGAAGCAGTCCTCACCTGCCCTGTATGCGACCGGCGCTTTCCATATGAGAAAGTCCGCTGGAGTTTCCTACGCTATATCGGCTACCGCTACGCCAAATGCCCCTGTTGCCCGTCGCGCTTTCGCGCCACATCGGAAGGGTTGGAGGAGGCCCCGCCGCCGTTCCTGCTCTTCATCTGGCTGATCATCATCGGGGTAATTCTAGGCACTATCGCGCTGCTTTTTGGGGTGCGGTAGGCGCGGAGAGCAAAGTGGCGGGTGTCGAGAGGCGAGTGGCGTGTCTGCCCGTGGCTCGGATGGTGAGTATGTTTGCCACCATCATGATTTTGAAAGCCACGCTAACAGACTTGCTCCCACCCGTCGGGACGACACGACACCCGCCTCTCGCCACTCGACTCTCTGCTCCCGCCATTTCCCTCAACTGCGCACTTGCCAGATGGAGCGGTGTAACTACTCTCCCGCGCCCTTCAACCTACAACTTACACATTGGACATGGCTTTGACGCTCGCATCCCTCATTGAAAATGGCATCCCACTTTCCATCGCCTGTGGCGCGGTGGGCTTGGTTTTCGCACTCTGGCTCATCAAATCGCTGCTCTCGATTTCTTCCGGGACGGAGAAAATGCAGTTCATCGCGAATGCCATCGAGCAAGGCGCGAAGGCGTATCTCGGCAGGCAGCTTGTCTCCATCTCCGCTATCGGCGTGGTCATCGCTATCGTGCTCTATTTTACAAAGGACGGGCCGACGACCATCGGCTTTGTCGTCGGGGCTGTGTGCTCGCTGGTGGCGGGTTTCATCGGGATGCGCATCGCTGTGAAAGCGAATGTGCGGACTGCGGAAGGCGCGCGGACGAGTGCAAAGAAGGCGTTACAGGCTGCGTTCAGCGGCGGCGCGGTGACGGGGCTGCTCGTGGTGGCGCTCGCGCTGCTCTCGACGGGCGGCTTTTACCTCGTGATGGCTCAATGCCAGCCGGACAAGGCTGTGGGCAGCCTCATCGGCCTCGCTCTGGGCGCGTCGCTGATTTCGGTTTTCGCGCGGTTGGGAGGCGGCATTTATACGAAGGCTGCGGATGTGGGCGCGGACCTCGTCGGCAAGGTGGAGCAGGGTCTCGATGAAGATGATCCACGCAACCCGGCGACCATCGCGGATAACGTGGGCGACAATGTGGGCGATTGCGCAGGCATGGCGGCGGATGTTTTTGAAACGTATGCCGTTTCGCTCATCGGCGCTGTCCTCGTCGGCGCGCTGACGGCTGCGACGGGCGCGACGACGGCTGCGGTGGCGTATCCGTTCGTCCTAGGCGGCGCGGCGATCCTCGCAAGCATCATCGGCGTGATTTTTGTGAACATGACGAAGCTCAAGCCAGCGGCGGCGCTGATGGGCGGCGTGCTGGTGAGCAGCATTTTGTCGGCGGCGGCGTTTTACCCGATCACGACGACGATGTTCCCGAACGGTCTGCCGATGAAGGAAGGCGCGGCGCTGACGACGCAGGGGATTTTCCTCGCGAGCATCGTGGGGCTTTTGATGACGGGCGTGGCGGTGATGATTACCAATTACTACACGTCCACCGAATACGGCCCGGTGCGGAAAATCGCGAAGGCTTCGGAAACCGGTCACGCGACGAATATCATCGCCGGCCTCGCCATCGGGCAGCAGGCGACGGCTCCTTTGGTGCTGTGCATCGGCGCGGCGATTTGGGGTAGCTTTGAATTTGCCGGGCTTTACGGAATCGCAGTCGCCGTGATGGCGATGCTCTCGATGGCGGGAATCATCATCAGCCTCGATGCGTTCGGCCCCATCACCGACAACGCCGGCGGCATCGCCGTGATGAGCGGTCTGCCACCCGAAGTGCGCAAGACGACGGACGAACTGGATGCGGTCGGCAACACGATGAAAGCGGTGACCAAAGGCTACGCAATTGCGAGCGCCGGTCTCGCAGCGGTGGTTCTTTTCGGCAGCTACTTCGTGGATTTGCGCCACCACCTCGAACTCGGCCTCGCCTCACTCGCTCCAGATGCGCTCGTGGCAGCCAAGGCGAAAATCGCGGACACGCTCGGCTTTTCCCTGAACGATCCGAAAGTAATGATCGGGCTCTTCATCGGCGGTCTTCTGCCCTATTTATTCAGCGCATTCAGCATGAGCGCAGTCGGTCGCGCAGCCGGTGCCGTTGTCACGGAAGTGCGGCGTCAACTGGGTCTCAAGCCCGGCATTTTGACCGGCACCGACACGCCGGACTACAGCACTTGCGTGGATATCGTGACCAAGGCCGCGCTCAAGGAGATGATCGTCCCCGCGCTGCTCCCGCTCGCCACCGTGATCGCCGTCGCGGCGCTGCCGGATGGCGCGAAGATTCTCGGCGGCGTTCTCGTCGGAAGCATCGTGACGGGCCTCTTCATGGGCATCGCCATGACCTCCAGCGGCGGTGCTTGGGACAACGCGAAGAAATACATCGAGGACGGCCACCACGGAGGCAAACACAGTGAAGCGCACAAAGCCGCCGTCACCGGAGACACTGTCGGCGATCCTTACAAGGACACCAGCGGCCCGGCGATTAACCCGATGATCAAAGTGGTGAACATCGTGGCGATCCTGATCATCCCGATCTTTTTCTAGGCCACAGCGACGCCGTCGAAGAGAGACGGAACAGGACTCGCCGTAATTTCAGACTGGAAGTTTTCTCCGTGTAGGAGATGCACTAGCGGTATGTCCACTTTTCGAATCGCTGGCATCAACTTCGATCACTTCCACATGGGCGACTTGCTCCGCTATACGCACGAGCATCTAGGCGCCGAAATCGTGGCCATTTGCGACGAGCAGCCTGCGCGCATGGCCGAGGCAGTGCGCAATTTCAGCATCCCGCCCGAGCGCGTTTTCACCGACGTGGATGCGTGCATGGATAAATCGAAGCCCGACGTGGTGCTGCTGTGCCCTGCTGCCGCGCGACACGGCGAGTATGTGCAGCGCGTCGCTCCGTATGGCGCGCACATCCTCGTGGAAAAACCTTTCGCCGCATCGCTCGCCGAAGCGGATGCGATGGTCGCCGCGATGCAGCCGGGCCGGATGCTGGCGATCAACTGGCCCATGCGCTGGATGGAATCCATGGTCACCGCGATGCGACTCATCGAGCAGGGCACCATCGGGGAAGTGCGGGAGTTTCATCACTACGGCGGAAATCGTGGCCCGCTCTACCACGGTGCGGATAAAATCGAGAAGGAGCCGACTGCGGAGGAAAAAGCAGCAAGCTGGTTTTACAAAAACGACGCAGGCGGCGGGTCGCTGCTCGATTATCTCGGATACGGGACGACGCTAGGCACGTGGTTCATGGGCGGACGCGCACCGCTCGAAGTGATGGCAATGGTGGACGACCCTGCTGGCCTCGAAGTGGACGAACATAGCGTAGTGGTCGCGCGCTACGAAACGGGCCTTTCCAAAATGGAAACGCGCTGGGGAACATTCACCGACCCGTGGACGCTCCAGCCGCAGCCGAAGTGTGGATTCGTCATCTGCGGAAGCGAGGGCACCATCGCCGCGTGGGACTACGAGGACACCGTCCGCGTGCAGACGCGCGCAAAACCCGAGGGCTACATTTTGAAAAGTGAGCCGCTACGTGCGCCCGAGCGAAACCCCATCGAATACTTTCTCCATTGCATCGAAACCGGCACCGCACTCACCGGCCCGCTTTCCCCCGCAATCTC
>CAMBOD010000140.1 GCA_945868985.1 Prosthecobacter debontii
GGTGGTGGAGACGAGCACTTCGGCGAAAGTGAGCAGCGCATATTGTCCGGTCTGCCACAGGACGCTGAGCTTTTCCCCGCTTTCGATGCGGTATTCGAGCCACGCGGCTGCGCCGAATGCGACGGCAAGAATGCCCATGCCTACGCTCATACGCGCGAGGAGCGAAGGCTTCAGATTGCGGCGTTCGAGCCACGGGTAGATGACGTAGGTAAAAAGCGGGATGAACAGCAGGATGAAGAGCGCGTTGAGCGTCTGCATGGTTTCGCCGTTGAGGGTGTAGTGCCAAAAAACGAGCGGCAGGATGCAGGGCGTGAGTTTTCCGCCTTGCTGCGCCCATGTGGTGTTTTGCTGATCGTAGAGGGACCAGAAAATGATGATCGGCGCGAAGACAGCGGCGATTCGCCAAAGGATGCGGCGGTTTTCTGCGCGCGTGTCGGCGTCGAGCGGCGCAAGCTCGCGGGCGGGCGGGACTTTTACAAATGTCCGCGAGCCGAGCCAGAAGATGAGCGTGGCAACTCCCATCGCGATGCCGGGAATGCCAAACGCCCAACTGTAACCCGCTTTGGTTTTCAGTTCCGGGATGAATGCAAACGCGAAGAACGCGCCGAAATTGATGCTCCAATAAAAGAGGTTGTAGATGCGCGTGAGCTGGTGCTCGCGTCCGCCTTGAAATTGATCGCCGACAAACGCCGACACACACGGCTTGATGCCGCCGGAGCCGATGGCGAGAAATGCGAGGCCGAGAAAAAGCCCCCACTTCGTCCCCTCACCCACCGCAAGCGTGGCGTGCCCCACGCAATACGCGAGCGACAGCCACAAAATCGTGCGGTAGCGCCCCCAATAACGATCCGCCAGCCACGCGCCGACAAGCGGCAGAAAGTAGGTGGCAAAAACCCACAGATGCACGATGGCCTTCGCCGTGGCTTTTTCCGCATCGCCCGGCTCCATGCCCGCTTTGACATAGAGCGTAGCGACGTAGCCGGTGAGGATGGATTTCACGCCGTAGAAGCTGAACCGCTCACAAGCTTCATTGCCGACGATGTATTTTGCCTGCGGTGGCAGGCGGTCGAGATTTTGACTCATTTGGTGGGAAAATTCGCGCCGCACTGCTAGCGACCCGCCGCCGATGTGGCGAGAGGTTCGTGTGCAAAAACAGAGAGTCGTCGCATCTCGGTGTGTTTGGTGCTCTAGTCGCGGCGATGCGCGCCATTTTTTCCACTGTTATGTTGTTGCTGATTTCCATCGGCAACGGGCGTGCTGCGGATTTGCAGATTCTGCTCCCGCTTTACAGCTACCCGAATTGGTATGCGGGCGCAGCGGCTTATCAGTGGGATGATGTCGCGGCGGCGGCGAGCCAGGTGCCCATCACGGCGATCATCAATCCCAACAGCGGGCCAAATGGCGGGCCGCCAAATGCGGATTACATCCACGGCATGGGCGATCTTTCCGCCGCTGGCGTGAAAATGGTGGGCTATGTCTCGACGCGCTACGGCAACACGACCGAGCGGTCTCTCGCGGCGATAAAGGCGGACGTGGATTTGTATGAAAACGAGTTCAGCACCTACGGAGTGAGCGGGATTTTTCTCGATGAAGTCTCCAACGACCCGGCGAAGCTCGCCCACTACTCGGACATTTACAGTTACATCAAAACGAAGCCGCATCTCACGACAGTGATTGGAAATCCGGGCGCGAAAATCCCCGAGTCATTCATCAACGCGCCCGTCGCGGATACGACGGTGATTTTTGAAAATACGAAGGGCTGGAGCAGCTACGTGCCGGATTCCTACGTGGTGAATAGTGGCGCGGGAAATTTTGCGAGCATCATGCTGAATGTGCCCACTGCAGCGGGAATGCGCGCCGCCCTCGACCTCGCAGCGCACCGCAACGTCGGCTACGTGTTTGTCAGCAACCGCACGATCCTGCCGCCGCCCAATGCGAACCCGTATGCGCGCCTGCCCTCCTACTGGAAAGACGAGGTGAACTACATCGTAGAGCTTCGCAAACCGACGACACGCAACACCATCGTCGAAGTGACGGCGAAGACGTTTGCAGCGAAGCCGCACATCGGCGTGCTGTGGAAAAAGGTGGGCTACGTGCAGACCATCGGCGTGAGTCGGCGGTTGAAAGGCGAAGCAACTTGGCCAGCAGAAACGGCGCTGCCCGTCACCGCGACTCACTTCACCGACAAGACGGCACAAGTCGGCGTGACGTATGAATACCGCGTGCGCTGCACCGTGGAGGAATTGGGAAAATCCGTGGAGCGTTTCGGCTACGTCACAGCGGCTCACAATTTGCCGGTGGTGGCGCAGCGCGGGCGTGTGATTTTGCTCGTGGACAATACGATGACGACCCCGCTCGCGGAATCGCTCACGCAACTCACGAACGATCTCGCAGCCGATGGCTGGACGGTGCTCCGCCACGATGTCGCGCGGCAGGCGGTGTCTTTCGACGACGAGACTCCCGAAGGAAAAACCGCACGCGCTGCGGAGGTCGCGGCGGTGAAAAGTCTAATCATCACCGACTACAACGCAGACCCGGAGAACACGCGCTCGGTGTTCATCGTGGGCCGGGTGCCGGTGCCGTTCTCGGGCGTGATTGCGCCGGATGGACACGATGGTTCGGACAACGCCGAAAACCACATCGGCGCATGGCCTGCCGATGTTTTCTACGGCGACATGGACGGCGTATGGACGGACACCACGAAGAACTACACCGCCTCCCTTCCCCGCAGGCACAACGTCCCCGGCGATGGGAAATTCGATCAAGACACCGTGCCGGGCAAAGTGGAACTCATGGTCGGGCGCGTGGATTTTGCCGACATCACGAACATCCCCGCAGGCAAGAGCGAGATGGATTTGATGGCGCAATACCTCGCCCGCAACCACGCCTTCCGCATCGCATCCGGTGGTTTTTACAAAGTGCCACGCCGCGCGTTGGTGGACGACAATTTCTTCATCCATCAGGAATACGACCAAAACTCCGGCACCTACTTCTACGAACCCTTCGCCAACAGCGGATGGCGCGCGGGCGTGCAGTGGTTTGGCTCGAAAGCGACGAACGCCGGCAAGTGGCAGACCGTCCTGCCCGACAACAGCTACCTGCTCGCCTACGGCTGCGGCGGCGGATGGTATCAGGGCGCGAGCGGCGTGGCGGACATCTCGAACTTCGCCAACCACGATTGCCGCGCCGTCTTCACCATGCTCTTCGGCAGTTTCTTCGGCGAATGGTCCGTGCCCGACAACTTCCTCCGCGCCCCGCTCGCAGGCACGCCCAATTCCCTCGGCCTCGCGTGCATCTGGGCCGGGCGTCCGCAATATCACCTCCCCCACATGGCGCTCGGCGAAGTGCTCGGCTACGACTTCCGCCTCTCGCAAAACAACACCGCTGGCGATTGGGAGCAGACGGGATTTTTCAACCAAATCCACACCGCGCTCATGGGCGACCCCACATTGCACCTGCACACCTTCCCGCCCGTCACGAACGTCACCGCCACCGCATCGCCCGGCAGCATCTTGATAAAGTGGGCACCTTCAAAAGACGTCGCCGCATTCCGCTACCACGTCTTCCGCGCCACATCGGAAAACGGCCCCTTCACCCAGCCCACCGGCCTGCCCATCACCGCCCGCGCATGGCGCGACAAAACCGTCACCCCCGGCCAGCACTACCTCTACCAAGTCCGCGCCGTGAAACGCGAAGTCAGCGCCAGCGGCTCCTACTACAACCTCAGCACCGCCACCACCATCGCCGTGGATGCAGCGGGGATGTAGTTAGGAAATGCGGACGCCCCATTTGCAATATCTACACTGCATAGAGTTTCAGGCAACGAGGAGGCGCGATTTTTCTAGGCCCTGACGACCTTCGCTCCTTCGGCGTTGCGATCTTAAGCGCAAACGGCAGAATCGTTCCATGCTGCGCGCGACTCTCACCAAAACAAATTCCCGGATGATACTCGCTGGTGTGCTGATGCGATTGCTGATGCCGTTTTGTCAGGCAGAAGACGATCCGATCACGACAGCTGTGAATCGTCTTCAGGAACAAACGCGACAATGTTCGGTTGAAATCATCAAGCCCGGTGGGAACGAGTCACTCGACCCAGCTTTGGTCACGATCCTTTCCGTCAGCCATGATGTAATGAACCAGGCTGCCAAGGGCATATGGTGGCAGGGTGCTTCGACTCCCACGGGTGAATTGATCCAACGACTAGAACGACGCGAGAACGACGGGCCCGATCTCATCGTCCTTGCAACGACCAGAATGCTAGTCTGCGGCGGATGGGATCGGGTTTGGCTCTACGAGTCAGCGTCGTATCGCTCTAAACTATCCACCAAGAAAGACCCGCTGGGTGTCGGAGTTTTCCTGTTCTCGATGGTGAGAATGCGGAAAGACACTGAAGAAGTTGAGAACAGCATGGTGGCCGTAGATTTCGGCGCGGATGCCAAAGTGGATACGCTGCCAGCGGCTCGAGTGTTCAACTATTTCGAGCAAACACCTGTAAAAGAAAGAACCCTAGACGAGGCCAAAGTAAAAGCACTCCGCGCGCGATTTGAATTCGAGGATCCAGCAGTAGTTCCCCCGTCCAGCGATTCCGATCAGAAACGCAGGCGGATACGGACGGTCGATTCCCCAGCGCCTCGAAGCAAGTAATCCGAGCGATCAAGCCGCCACTTCCAACCGTATGCGCGGCGGCATGGAGGCCCGCTGAGTCCCGGAGGGACTGCCCGAAATTAGCCGGTTGGCGTCAGCCACCGGATCGTGGATAAAAGAGCCAAGCGCCCCGGCAGGGGCGCGGGAATCGCGTAGCCATGCCATCCACACACCTCTCGTTGCATTATCACATCGTGTTCAGCACCAAGGATCGTGCGCCATTCATCGCCGCCGCGTGGCGCGAACGGTTGCACGCTTATCTTGGCGGCGTGGTGCGAAATCTCGATGGCGTGTCGGAAGCCGTCGGCGGTGTCGCCGACCATGTGCATTTGCTCGTCGGGTTGCGCGCCACGGCGTGTCTTGCCGATGTGGTGCGCGATGTGAAAGCGGTGTCGTCGCGATGGGTGCATGAGGAAATCGGCGAACGTGATTTTTCATGGCAGGAAGGATACGGCGCATTCACCGTGGCACCCACGCAGCGCGGGGAGGTGTGCCATTACATCGCGCGGCAGGAGGAGCATCATCGAAAAAGGACGTTCCAGGAGGAATACGTCGAGTTTTTGAAACGCAGCGGGGTGGAATATGATGAACGGTTTTTGTGGTGAATGCCATTCCGCCGCCCCTGCCGGGGCGGGTGCCGTGTGTGACGGTTATCCGGTGGTTATCACCACCGGCTAATTTCGGGCAGTCCCTCCGGGACTCATTTGGCGAGCGGTGCTTCCATCGCGCACCGGCCATATTTGCGAAAAAAGCGGGGCAGTGACGAATGGCGGTTCCGAATGTGGAATGTCGGATGACAAAATCAAAACGCACGCCGTTGCCCGTCATTTGCCATTCGGAATTCGTTCGTCATTCCGTCATCTGACATCCGGCATTATCTAACCGTATCTGCCTTCGATGTATTCGGCGGTCTTTGGGTTTTTCGGGGTGAGGAAGAGGTCCTCGGTGCGGGCGTGTTCGATGAGTTCGCCCATGAGCATGAAGATGCATTCGTTACTCGCGCGGCGGGCCTGCGCCATGTTGTGGGTGACGATGACGATGGTGAATTTGCCGGCGAGCGACCACATGAGTTCTTCGATGGCTTTGGTGCCGTTCACGTCGAGCGCGCTGCACGGTTCGTCCATGAGGATGACTTCGGGCTTCAGCGGGAGAAGGCGGGCGATGCAGAGTTTCTGCTGCTGTTCGAGCTGGAGGTTGATGGCTTTGTCGTTGAGCCGGTCTTTGAGGTCGGCCCACAGACCGACTTCGGTGAGTGCCTTTTCCACGGCGTCGTCGAGTTCGCTCTTGCTCGGTTTATTTTCCGCATGGATGCGGAGGCCGAAGATGACGTTTTCGTAGATGGAGATGGGAAGCGGGTTCGGGCGCTGGAAGACCATGCCGACGGCTTTGCGTAGCTCGATGAGGGAGACGTCGGCATCGTAGATGTTTTTGCCGAGGACTTTGATTTCGCCGGTGGTGGTGACGTTGCCGTAGCGTTCGTTGACGCGGTTGAAGCAGCGCAGGAGTGTGGTCTTGCCGCAGCCGCTGGGGCCGATGAGGGAGGTGATTTGCCCGTGCTTGATGTCCACGGTGATGCCCTTGAGCGCCTGGAATTTCCCATACCAGAGCTGGACGTCGCGGGTCGTGATGGAGAGGCGGTCGGTCATATTCTCGCGCAAAAAAATTGTGGCTGGCAGCGGCGTGAAGAAGGAGCATCCTCGCGGTATGGAACCGAAGAGCCCTGAAGAAATTCTGGAATGCCACCGCGCGCTGCTGCTGCGGTGGGCGAAAAAATATCACTTTGAGACACCACCCACCGTGGGTGGATGGGACGCGCTGCATGAATATGAAGAGCGGAATGCCGCA
>CAMBOD010000141.1 GCA_945868985.1 Prosthecobacter debontii
ATAGGCGTCGTCGAGTTCCTGCCCTAGCACGGTGAGCTTGCCGCGCTTGGATTTCGGAAGCGGTGTGTATGCGTCGCTAGTGAGCGCATTCACGCGGGCGACGATCCCGCTGGCGTGCGGCTCGACCACCTGCGCGCCGTCGGCGAAGTAGCATTTGAATCCATTGTCGTGCGGCGGATTGTGCGAGGCGGTGATGACCACGCCCGCAGTCGCGCCCGTGTAGCGAACGGCGAAGGACAACTCCGGTGTGGAGCGCGGTCCGGCAAAAAGCCCCGCATCACATCCAAGCTCGACTGCAATCTTCGCCGCCAGTTCCGCGAATTCGCGCGAAAAATGCCGCGTGTCGTGCGCGATGACGATCTTCGGACGCCCCTTGAGTTTCTTTTTCCCAAACCACTCGTGGCAGTAGCTCACAAGCCCCTGCACCGCGCGGCTGATGTTGAAAAAGTTCATCGCATTCGTCCCGACGCACGGCAGTTCAGGCATCGCGCCGTCCTTTGCTTTTCCGCGCTCCGCAGTGGAAACCACGCGCCCGATGGTGCGCCCGCGCAACCCGCCGGTGCCGAACGCTAGCGTGCGCCAGAAACGATCCACCAACTCACCCCACTGCCCGGCCTCGGCGAGTTGCGTCACGCTCTCCGCGTAGCTCGGCGAAGTATCCGCATCCACGAGCAGGCGGATGTTTTTGGAAACAGAATCGAGCAGTCTCGCGGCTTCGAGTGCTGCGGCATTGGCTGGTGTTGGCTTCTTCATGCAAACATCCATGCACAACGCGGGGGTGAATGTGAAAGTGAAAGTGCGGGTGTTTTTTAAGATCCATGCCGGGGCGATGCAGATAAACTATGAAGAGCATGAAGGACATGAAGGACATGAAGGGGTGCGGATGTCTTGAAGGGTCGTTGTGTCGGACCAAAAGACAGGCCGCTCCGTTTCCGTGAAAGTTTACATGCCCCTTGTCTTCATGCTCTTCATGTCCTTCATGGTTTAAATCCGCTGAATTATTCCGGCCGGGTGATGGCGATTAAGCTGCAGCTTGGGTCAGCAACGATGCGGCGTTCGATGCCTACGGTGTGACGCGAATCTGGTGATGCTGTAGCTTTCACACTCCGCCATAAAAAACACCTCATACTCGCCGGAGCAAATCGCCAGGGTCGGTTCTTAAATCTCGCTCTGCGGTTCATCAGACTCTCACTTTGACTTTCACTTTTGCAGACGCTGTGTAGCGTCCGCAGCCTTTCCTATGGCAAGTGAACGCAAACGCATCGTCCTGAAATTTGGCTCCGGCATCCTCGCGACGCCACGTGGGACCAATTTGGATCAACGGCAGTTCACTCGTCTCACGAAGGAAGTGGCTGCGTTGGTGGCGGCCGGACACGAGATGCTCGTCGTATCGAGCGCAGCGGTTGCGGCGGGGCTCGGCGCGCTTGGGTTGAAAGAGCGTCCGGCGGAGCTTTCCGCGCGACAGGCTTGCGCCGCCGTGGGGCAGGGGAGGTTGATGACCACTTACACCGAGCACTTTCAGAAACACGGGCTGACCGTCGCGCAAATCCTTCTCACGTATGCGGACCTCGACAGCCGCAGCGCCTACGCAAACGTGCGCAACACGATCACTCGCCTGCTCGCAAGCCGCGTGGTGCCGATTATCAACGAGAACGACACAGTGGCGGTGGAGGAGTTGAATTTCGGCGACAATGACCGGCTCAGCGCGGAGGTCGCGATTTTGGCCGAGGCCAATTTGCTCGTGCTGCTGACGAGCGTTGACGGACTGCTCGATGCGAAAGGAAAAACCATCGCGCGTGTGGACGACATCAGCGACGTGGCGAAGTTTGTGCGCGAGGAAAAGGGACGGCTGAGCGTCGGCGGAATGTCGTCGAAGCTTCAGGCGGTGAAAGCAGCGGTGGAGGCGGGAATCCCCACGGTCATCGCCAGCGGACGCCGTGCTGGAGAA
Source organism: Prosthecobacter debontii (assembly GCA_945868985.1). Lineage (GTDB taxonomy): Bacteria > Verrucomicrobiota > Verrucomicrobiia > Chthoniobacterales > Chthoniobacteraceae > SXWH01. Next base: position 1,949 of record CAMBOD010000141.1, read on the forward strand.
ATCGGACGTGCTGCGGCAGGGAAACATGCGGGCACTTATTTTCCACCGCTCGTGCCCCTGCGGGCGCAGTGATTAGCGGGCGAGTTTTTTGAGTTGCTCGGCGGTTTCATCGAGTGCGTCGAGCGAACGGAGGACGCCTTCTTTATCGAGCAGCCATGTCGTGGGCAGGGCGTTGATGCCGAGTGCTTGAACCAGCGGGCTTTCCCAGCCTTTACCATCCCAAGCGATGGGCGATTTTACATTTTGCACAGCGAGAAATGCGTCGAGCAACTTGCGGTCGCTATCGAGACTGATGCCGATGAACACGGCGTCCTTGGCGTTGAGCTTTAAGTCAGCGAACGCCTTTTTTGACGGCGCACTCCATGTTGCAAAGAAAACGATGATGACGGGCTTGCCGCGCCAGTTCTTGGCGTCAACGCGAGTTCCATCAAGCGCAGTGAAGCGCAGCGGCAGCACCTTTCCGAAAAAGGAAAGCCGTTTCAGGTCGTCTGCGATTTGCGCGAGTGTGCCGGGGTCTTTCGTGAGTTTCTGCGCATTAAGGAGGAGTGTCTCTTTCGTTTTCGGCTGGCTGTCGAAAAGACGTGAGACCTCGGCGAGCATGGCTCCCAAACGGTGATCCCCGCCGTGTTTGCGCTGGAATTCCTGCACGGCGTCGAGCAGGCCATCGCGCTCCAGCGTGCTCGGGCGCTTGCCGCGTAGTCGGCGCATTTTTTCGGAGACTCTGGCGAAATCCACGTCGGTCTGTTGAGCGGGAGTGGTCGCGAGAATTTGCGCGTCATTCAGCAGGCGGGCCGCTTCCGCAGGCGCAGGCTCGCCTTTCAACTCGGCACGCAGTCCCAATAGACGCGAGAGTCGGAGCCGTGCATCGCACGCATTTTCATCGCCGCTGTGGGCGACCATGTAATCCCGCAGCGCGCGCTCCTGTTTTTCCAAATGCGCGAGGGAAAGCTGACGCGCTTCCTCGGCGGTCTGTGGCTGCACGCCGGGGCCGGCATCGAGGGCGGTGACACGTGCCCAGTCCTCGCGAACTTCACCGGCGAGGGCTGTAGTAACAAAAAGGAGAAAGAGGAGTGGGCGCATGAGGCGAAGATGACGGATGTTGGCGGACGGAAGCAAGACGCCGGGAATAAGGTTGCGACTTTTTACTCCCAACTTTGAACGATGTGGGCATCTTCCACGTCGCACACTCACCAACTATGAAAAAACACCTCGCATTATTCGCAGCCGTCGCTCTGTCGTTCGGCCTCACACAAGCCTGCACCGCCGCGCCCAAGGACTGGGTCGGTAAAGAATTACCCGCGCTCGGCGTGGACTACATGGGCAAAGCACCCGATCTAAAGGGGCATGCAGCCATCGTTGAATTTTGGGCCACTTGGTGCCCGCCATGCCGCAAGTCCATTCCTCACCTCAATGAGTTGAACAAGAAATATCAGGGCAAAGGGCTCGTGATTATCGGTGTCACCGATGAGGACAAGGCCACCATCGAGAAATTCCGCAAAGGCGTGCCGATGGAATACAACGTGGCGATTGATAAAGGAGGCAAGCTGAGCCAGCAGTTCGGCATCAGTGGGATTCCGCAGGCATTTGTTGTCGGGAAAGACGGCAAGATTGTTTGGGAGGGCCATCCAGCCGCTCTGAACGAAAGCGTGATCGAGAACGCGCTCAAGTAACGCGCCGCAAAATTTCACGACGCCCGCCTTTGCATCCGCGAGGGCGGGCGTTTTTGTTTAGCGGGATTTTTCCTTCGGCACGATGGTGACAAAAATCGGGCGATGGTCGCTGGCTTGGAACCAATTTGGCGAGCGATAGACGGTCGCTGTGTCGCGGAGAGTCTCGGGCCAGAGACCGGGTGAGACGAAGAGGTAATCAATCCGGGAGTATTGGTCGGCGGTTTTCCAATAGTGTGTCCAGCGGTCGCCGAGTGCGTCTTTTGCCCACAGGTCGCTCATGTGCGTGGGCGATCCTTTCACTCCGGTGATTTCGGCAAACATAGGCTCGTTCTTCGTATCGTTGCAGTCACCATAACAAATGAGGTTCGTGTTGGGCGCTGCCTTGAGAATGGCGTCGAGATGCTCTCGGAGTTTCGCAGCTTCGTGTCTGCGAATGAGCGCTTCGCCTTCGGGCGTCGGGAGTTTGGATTTCAAATGCACGCCTACGCAACGCAGGCGGTATGCGGGCGTGATTTGCACGGTGGCGTCGAGGATGCCGCGTTTCATTTCAGCCTCTTTGCCATTGAGGGTGAAGGTGACGCGCTTTGCGGAGTTGCGCTCTACGATGGGAAAGCGGCTGAGCAACGCGACGTGGCGATCCGCGTCGCCAGCCTGAAGATACTCGCTGTCTTTGTAAGTGAGACCGGCTTTTTCCAGCCGTGCTTTGAAGTCCTCGAACATCTTCGGCGAACCCATCTCGGAAACGCCGAGGATGTCCGGGTTGATGTCTTTGATGACCGAGATGAGCGCTTCGATTTCCTTTTCTGACTTTGGCCTGGCCCGGCGATCGGCTGGCGCGGACTGATCGTCGCCGAGATAGTTGCGCACATTGTAAGAGCAAAAAATGATTCCTTTAGCGGGATCACGTTCTTCAGCGTGGAGAGTGAATGCGAGGAAAAGGAGGAGCAGTAGGTGTTTCATCGGATTGGGAGAAAAGAAATAGGCCCGCCTGTTTGGCGAGCCTGTTTCTGTGAAAGTTTGGTGGTTGTGATTTACGCGACGGTTCCTGATTTTTGGTCAGCCGTTACTGGTTCGGCTGGCTGACTGGCGATGGGCTGTGTGCCGGGCACGGATTGCGTTTGCACGGTCTGCGTTTCGATTTGCTTTGCTGGCTGGCTCACAGGCTCGCGCAGGATTTCGTCATGGATGTCGTTCTTGGCTTTGGAGAATTCGCGGATGGCTTCACCGAGCCCCTTTGCGAGACCGGGCAATTTTTTTGCTCCGAACATCATCAAGAGGATGAAGAAGACGAAGAGCATCGTCATCGGCGACATATTCGCGAGGGTTGGTGTGAATGGAATGTTCATGGTCGTATAGTTGTAGGCTGTTTAGCACCCATACGGGCGGGCTGCAACCGATGTTTCATTACACATGGTCAATCCGGTCGTGCTATCGGGCTTAGAATTTTCAGCTTAAACGTCGGTGCTCGACACCGTGGGAAATTTCAAGAAACTGCACGCCATGGGGGACGACAAATTGAATACTCATCAAAAGGCGTTGCGGGTGAATCTCGACAGGCGGTGGTATGGAAGCTTCGCCGAAATCGGCGCTGGGCAGGAAGTGGTGCGGTGGTTTTTCCGAGTAGGCGGAGCGAGCGGCACGGTGGCGAAAAGTATGTCGGCCTACGACATGGCGGTGAGCGATGCGATTTACGGCACGGCGGATCGCTATGTCTCACGCTCGCGTTTGCAGGCGATGCTGAATCATGAGTTTGCGCTAAACATCGAGCGTCTTTCGACATCTCGTGGCGACAGCACATCTTTCTTTGCGTTTGCAAACACAGTGGCCACACGCAATTTCGCCGGCACCAATGAGTGCCACGGCTGGCTCGGCGTGAAATTTCAAGCGCAGCCTCATGATGATCCCAGTCAGGTCATCATTCACGTGCGGATGCTTGATACCGACGCCGCAGCCCAGCAGGAGGCGCTGGGCATCGTGGGTGTGAGCCTTTGCTACGGTGCTTTCTTTCTCCACCATGAGCCGGAGCATCTTGTGGAAAGTTTGCTCGACGGGCTCACGACCGGGCGCATCGAGATTGATATGATCGAGTTCAGCGGGATTGAATTTCGCAACGTGGACAACCGCCTCATGGCCCTGAAACTCGTGCAGGTTGGGCTGAGCGGAGCGGCGATGTTCGGTCCGGATCGTGCGGTGCTCCAGCCGAGCGAAGTCTTTTACCGTAAGGCCGTGCTCGTCGAGCGCGGTAGTTTCCGCCCGCTCACGCACGTGAATGTGGACATGATGCGATGTGCGATGGAGAAATTCACCGCAGATGAATCCGTCGCAGGCAAACCTGTGGTGCAAGTCATGGAGCTGACAATGCACAATCTGCTCGCGACAGGTGCCATGGATCGAAAGGACTTTCTAGCGCGCGCCGATGTGCTCAGCGCCTGCGGGATGACTGTGATGGTCTCCGACTACAGCGAATTTTTCCGCCTCGCCGCGTATCTTGCGCGCATCACAAAGGAGCGTATCGGCCTTGTCCTCGGCGTGCCTACACTGCAGGAAATTTTTCAAGAGAAATACTACACGCAATTACCCGGCGGTATTCTGGAAAGCTTCGGGCGCCTTTTCAAAAACGACCTCAAACTTTTCGTCTATCCACTTCAGGAGCAAATCGGCGGCACGCTTGGCACAGTGGACACGCTGCAAGTCGCTCCCGAACTGCAAAAGCTCTTCGAGTATCTCCGCGACCGTGGCAGCTTCGTTGGGCTCGATAACTTCAACCCCGAATACCTCTCCATCTTCAGTCGCGACGTCCTCAATCGCATTGCAGCACAGGATTCCACTTGGGAAAAAATGGTGCCTGCCG
>CAMBOD010000142.1 GCA_945868985.1 Prosthecobacter debontii
TTCCTGCACGCCATCGAACGCGCAATCAACGACCACCTGCGCAGGTTCTCAGGGACAGAAAAGGCGACCATCACGGGCTACCTCCGCGAATACGTCGAGGCGCTTGAGAAGAGCGAGTAGGCCAGTCACTCACGCCGATGCAGGCAACGCCTTCGTGCCTTTTTTGAACAGCTCGTGCGATGGACCGGCAATCAAAATACCGTAGCAACTTTTGCTATTGCCTGAAAAATTCCGAGCCATAGCATGGGGCTCCAAAGAAAATTTCCTCCCTCGCTGAAGTCAGAGCCTATTCCAAATCAAAACACTTCACACCTCCTATGAAATACACACTTCCATTGCTTGTATTCACGCTGTTTCTGATTTCTGCCACGGCTCAAGACGCTGTTCAGAAAGCCAACGCCGAGGCGATTCGTATTTATCCCGCGCTCGCTCAGAAAGACTCGCCCTTGAACAAGGCGTTCGTCGCACTCTATGCACAAGCAAAGCAAAGCAACCCGAAGTTACTGGCTACTCCCGACTGGCCATTGACGCTCGCACGACAAGCCGCAGCTTCGCTCGTCGTCGCGCCAAATGTTGCTCAGCCCGCAGTTCAAGCTGTTGAGGAACCGAAAGCGGTGCCCGATGCACTTGTCGGCGACAAACAGAAAGTGGAAAAGCCCGATGATATTTATATGATTTCTTGGCATATAATCCGCCAGAAGATTGATGGGGGGCTCCTTCTTGTTCTGAAACCCCGCAAGACGGCAGCGGACCCTGGAATCGAACCGCCTCGACCTCTTACAGCAGAAGTGGAAAAAATGCGTGCGTGGAACAACTCTCATATTCAACGTAAAACTGATCATGATCCATATGTATTATCCGAGTGTTTCTTACGAGGACATCCATATTATCAGGAGTATGTTGATGGAGAAGCTGTCGTGTTTGCTATGCAGGTGCTATGCAGCGCCAAAACTGACTTCTATAAAGAAACAAGAAATCCTCTGGAACCTTGTATTGATGAGCCTCCGCAGAGATTGCGGTGGGGGGGTGCTCGGGGCGGGACTTGAACCCGCACGGCTTGCGCCACACGCCCCTCAAACGTGCGTGTCTGCCAATTCCACCACCCGAGCATTTGGGTTGGGGGCGGCGTAATTAGCAGGCGGGTGGCAGGGCGCAAGCGAGTTTTCTGGTTTCGGGTGAAAAAGTTTCACCGACGCATGGAGCGTTACTTTTTTTCCACAGGGGCGATGACGATGCGGAAGCCGAAGGCTTCGCTCGGCGTTTCGGGGTTGAAGCGGATGCGCGCGGAAGAGAGAAGGCTGAGCGGGAGCGCGCCATTAAACCACGACGCCCCGCGCAGGGTGCGCTCGCGACTGTCTTTGAACCACGGGTCGCGGCACCATTGCCAGACGTTGCCAGCCATGTCGAAAAGCCCCGCTGCATTGGGTGCGAAGCTGCCGACGGGGGATGTGTTCACGAAGTTGTCGCGATAGCCGGGGATGGCGGTAGGTTCGCGGGTTTCTTCGCCGGCGAAATTGCCCGCGCCCGTCGGTGGCGGCCATTGTGTGCCCCACGGGTAGTCGCGGAGATTGCGCAGATCGCGCTCGGCGGGGCTGCTGCCTTTTTCCTCGGGCAATGCGACAGCGCGGCTCCACTCGATGTCAGTGGGCAGGCGATATTCGCGGTCGGTGGATAATCGTTTGTCCGCGCGCTCCTTTTTCGTGAGCCATTGGCAGTATTTCACCGCGTCATTCCACGTTACGCAAACGACAGGATGTTCGGACGTTTGTGCGAAGCCGGGCTTTTGCCACAGCGCGCTGCGCGCTGCGTCTTCGTTGCCGTGCCAGTATGCCGTGTAGTCGCGGACGCGCACGGGCCAGATGCAAAACTCCACGTCCTCAACTTTCACGAAACGCATCCCCAGCGAATTGATGGTGCTGTATTTCGCCAGCTCGGGATCCGGCTGAGCAGGCGGTGCAGGGGTGGGCTTGATAGGCGATGGCTTTGCAGGCGCTGGTTTTGAAGCACGTCCACGCCCTTTGGTATCTGGCTTGGGTGCTTTCTTTGGTGCGCTTTTCGTTGCGCTGGCGGGCGTTTTCTTCGCCGGGACCGGTGTCGGCTTTGGCGCAGCCTGCGCCGAAAAAGCAAAAGCCCCCGCCATGGCGGCGACTAGCCAGCACACGGCGGGGGCTTTGCAAATTATCATCGGCTGTTTACTTCAGCGCGGGGAGTTCGCGGATTTTGATGTTCTTGTAGCCGACCTCGTTGCCGTGGTCTTGCAGGCAGATGTGCCCTTTGTCCGCTTTTCCAAACTCGGGCATTTTTCCGAACTTCGACTTCGCGACTTTTTCGTTCCAGTCCGCCGATCCGATTTCGTAGTCCACATATTTCGTTCCATTCATCCAGTGCTCGCATTTGTAAGTGCCCGTCGCGGTTTTCTGGCACTTCAGCACGAAATGATTCCACTCCCCTGCTGGCTTCGTCGTGTCCACGCTCGCTGGGTAAAGTGCATACATCCAGCCGGCCTTTTGCGCATCGTGACCACCAATGTTGTCCTGCACCTGGCACTCCGGCCCGGAGCTGTAGCTCGGTCCGTTGCCTTCGGTGACTTTGAACATGATGCCGCTGTTGCCGCCCTTGCTGATTTTCCAATCAATCTGCAACTCGAAGCTCTCGTATTTCTCCTTGGTGACGATGTCGCCGCCCTTGCCCTTGCGGACAATCGCGCCGTCTTCAGCCACCCATCCATCGGTCAGCTTGTCCTTTTTGTAGCCACGGAAATTGGCCCCGGCATCCTTGCCGTCGAAGAGCAATTGGAAGCCGGCGGTTTTTTCTTCGGCAGTGAGTTCATTGTCCGCTGCATGAGCAGCGAAAGTGAGTGCAAGTAGTGCGAGTAGGAGTTTCATGCGGTGCGCGGTGTAGCAGCCGCGCGGAACTGTGCAAATAATGAATCGCATCGCGAAGCAACCGCTTGACCGCGCCGCGTTGCAGGGTGTGATGTCCGGCATCGCTCCTCCACATCACAGCCGCGCCATGATTCTTCGCACTCTCTTTTTCGCAACCGCCGCCCTGATCTGCCATCTGCAAGCGCAAACACCGCCTGCTCCAGCAAAGGAAATTACCGACCTCCTGGCAAAGGCCGAGGCGGGACAGGCAGATGCACAGACAATCGTCGGTGTGCTTTATGAAATCGGACGCGGTGTAGCAAAGGACGAGTCACAGGCTGCGAAGTGGTATCGCAAAGCCGCCGACCAGGGAGTGGCCGAGGCACAGTTCAATCTTGCTCTTTTGTATAAAAGCGGACGCGGGGTGCCGAAGGATTTGACCGAGGCCTCCAATTGGATGCGCAAGTCCGCCGACCAAGGAAACGCGAAGGCACAGTTCAACCTCGGCGTGATGTATGAGAAAGGAGAGGGCCTGCCGAAAAACGATGTGGAGGCCATCCGCTGGTTCACCTCAGCCGCCGAGCAGGGCGACGCCACGGCGCAGCTTAATCTCGGCTTCATGTTTGCAAACGGCCAGGGCGTGAAGCGCAACGATGTCGAGGCTTACAAATGGTGGCTCATCGCTGCCGCGCAGGGCCAGCAGGCCGCGAAGAAGAACTGCGAAATCCTCGAACGTAATTTAAAGTCCACACAGATGCTCGGCGCACAACTCGCAGCGCGAAACTTCCGCCCACAGAAAACACAAGCCGCAGCAAAAACGGCTCAACCAAAATAGCGCGTAGCTACAGCTCCGTGTGCTGGAGCATGAGCGACAGGATGAACCCGTAGATTTCGATCTGAAAAAGCGCGTAGGATTTTTCCGCGTCGCTGACTTTTGTCCGACCCTCCATGTCATCCTCGGTGATGTCGTGAAGCGCTCCGAGAGCGAGGCGTGCTTGGTTCAGCGTGTGCATCCAAGCGGGGGCATGTTCGGTGGTAAAAGAGAGCGTGAAAGATTCGTCCTCCTCCCGCATCTCCTCAAGGTCTTTGAGCACGACATCAATGTGCGTCTGGAAAAGCTCGCTCAAGCCCGGCACCACGTGTTCACGCCAGTCTTCATCGGCGTTCTCATCCACTCCGTCCGTGGGCGTCGGGTAAAGCCGCGCGATGGCTTTGTCCTCGCACGACGAAGCGCAGACCGGAATTTGGCGCAGCGCGTCCGCGATGAATTCATCAATTTCCGAAAAGATGACGTGCTCAGGTGACCACTCGATTCTCATCGGCCTTTTTCGATGGTGGCTTGCAGGAGAAAGCCGTGGAGTTGCTGGACGTAAAGCTCCGCACGCTCGCGCCCGCCAGTCCAGACGATGGAGCGGCCTTTTTTGTGAACTTCCATCATGTGCCGCTCGGCCTTCTGCTTCGTAAAGCCGAAGACGCGTATGAAAACCTTGGCGACGTAGTCCATGAGGTTAATCGGGTCGTTGTGGGCGACCACGTTCCAAGGCACGTCGAGTGATTCGTCGGTCTTGGTTTGTTCTTCGATGAGAACGTCGCTGTCTGCCATGTCGGTGTGAACCTATTCTTCGGGCACAGGCTTTTGCTCGGGTGCTTTCGCTTTCGTAGGGCCAAAGCTGTCGAGCGTCATCCCTATGGTCTGCTTCATCGGTAGACGAATTTCTCCTTTGGGGTTATTGGGGATTTTTGCGCTCAGCAGGATGCTTTGAGTCATTTTGATTTCGCGGGGAAATTGAATCGCGCTATCGTAGAAAATCGTGCCGTCCATTTTGCCCTCCTGCACCTTCAGATTCATCTGCTGCATGAGCGCCAAGTTCTTTTCATCCGCTTTGTCCATCGCCTGTAGATCCACGTTGATATCGGCCTTCGCCGTGACCTCGGCGCACTGCACGCCTTTGTGTTCGACCATCTGTTTGAATGTGTAGTTACCTCGGATGACAAGCTTCCCAATTCCCGGAAGCAAAAGATCATTGGAGAAAGGCCACGAGTCGCCCGGCTTCATGACGATACCGCGTGGTGAACGCAGCGCGGATTGCTGCATCATGCGCTTCACGGCCTCACGGTTGAAAATCTGTTTATAGATTTGCGAACTGCTCCGGTCGTTGCCCGCGAGGATTTGCAATGTTTTCTCGATGTTTTCGACATCAGTCACGTTTTCCATCTCGTCAAAAACTACATTGAATTCATGGCCGATGATCAGACCGATAGCAGCAAGTGGTCCGGCGTTGGCTGCTCCGGGCGATTGCGAATCAAAGCTGAATTTATTTTGCCCGTCGCTCATGCCCATCACCGTGCGGTCGTATTGCACCGTGACGCGCTTGGTCCTCACACCCTCCTGCTGCGGTGCGACTACGGCGGAGAAGCCCATCGCTGTATTCGTATTACGCTGCATGCGGCTCGCTCCGAGATCCATGTCCATGTCCTGCTCCATGGTGACGGTCTGGTGATAAGTATTTCCCGGCAGGTATTGCTGGTTGAAAATGATCGCGTCCGCAGCAGGAGCACTGGCTGCGGCGAGGATGGTGAAAAGTTGGATGAGTTTGCGCATGGCGGGGATTTCGAAGTGCCAGCAATAAACACCACTGAGCGCGGGTGGCGAGCGAAACGTGATTTGGCCGCACTCCGGTTGACACACCATTTCAGTCGCGCTATTCGCGGCGGGTGATTCGTTTTCTGGCAGCCATCGCCATCTTCGTCGGCACCCTTACTGCCCAAGAGCAGCTCAATCCACCAATCGTCGTGCAGGCAGCACCCCAGCCTACAGGGCCCTCACTCGTAGCCTTTGCGCAAAATCCTGCGGCGATGCGCGATTTTGACGAAGACCCCGCTGTCACTCGCACAATGGTGGACGCACTCATCCGCACCGTAACCGGAAAAAGCGATACCGCATCTGCATGGCGCACGCTCGTAGAACCGGGCGACCGTGTCGGCATCAAGGTCACCACGGCTGGTGGCCCGCTTTTCGCCACACGTCGGGGAGTCGTCGCCGCCGTCGTCGCGGGACTCAAAGATGCGGGCGTAAAAAACATTTTCGTATGGGATAAGAGCGCTGCCGCGCTGAAAGAGTGCGGCTTCACCCCGGAGCGCATCGGCTGTGAAATTCGCGCCATCGAGCCACCAAAGGGATGGGATCGCGACGCCGTCCTGCAAGCTCCCGTGCTTGGTAAAGTGATTTGGGGCGACGTGCTCTTCGCGGAAAAAGTGCGCGACAAAAACGCCGACCCGCTCAGTAGCAAAAGCCACCTCTGCACTATCCTGAGTCGCGACGTGACGAAGTTCATCAACATCGCCGCGCTCAGCGATGAACCCGGCTGCGGCGTCGCCGGAACACTGCACAGCGCCGTAGTCGGGAATGTGGATAACTGGCGCCGATTCACCAGTTCACTCGATGGCGGGGCCAGCGCAATCGCCGACCTTTACGCCGACCCGCTCATCAGCGGAAAATGCGCGCTCCACATCCTCGACGCGCTCGCTGTCGTCTATGCTGGCGGCCCATCGGCGCAACCGCGAAATTCCGTGATACAGGCCGCGCTCTAT